>RFIQ01000229.1 GCA_003695565.1 Planctomycetota bacterium
CTGCCGACGATAGCCCTTGTGTAGCTGTCGGTGGTCCTAGGAATATAATAAAAGACGCCGCTGCCGTAACTGTTGCCGCAGGCGATTGACGATGGATGTATGCATCTGGCTGACGCGGCTCTCGCTGAGCGACAAGGTTGCGCCGATTTCTTTCATCGTCAACTCTTCGTAGTAGTACAGAATGATGATCAACCGCTCGTTGCGATTGAGGCCTTTGGTGACCAACCGCATCAAGTCGCTCTTCTGCACACGCCGCGTCGGATCCTCTCCCTTTTTATCCTCCAGGATGTCGATTTCACTGACATCCTTGTAGCTGTCCGTTTCGTACCACTTCTTGTTCAGGCTGACGAGGTTGACCGCATTGGAATCCGCTTGCATCTTCTCCAGTTCGGCCAGGCTGATTCCCATGTGCTCAGCCAGTTCGGTTTCGGTTGGAGCGCGACCATACCTGGCTTCGAGCTGTTTCTTGGCTTCCGCCAGTTTGCTCGCTTTGCTTCGCACCAGACGCGGCACCCAGTCCATGCTGCGGAGCTCATCCAGCATGGCACCTCGAATCCGCGGCACGCAGTACGTTTCGAATTTGACGCCACGTTCCATATCGAACGCATCGATGGCGTCCATCAGACCGAACACGCCGGCACTGATCAGATCGTCCAACTCTACGCCGTCGGGCAGCCTCTGCCAGATCCGTTCTCCGTTGTATTTGACCAACGGCATGTAGTGCTCGATCAGTTGGTTGCGCAACTCATTGGTCGGCTGCTCCTTGTATTGCTTCCATACTTCTTGAATATCCTCTTGAACCGCAGTCTTCGTCGCCATCAAATCCTCCATGAGCTGCCTGGCAGAGTGGCGTAGTCAAATCCCGGGACCATGGAGCCGCGAGTCGCTCTGCTCAATTCTCGTGAGCATCCCTACTCTGGTGCAACGCATGCCATTCATCATGAATGCAAGCATCACAAAAAAGGAAGTACCATTAGCGATCTTGTAGCGTTTGGCGGTTGCCGATGCCATGCCAACTTTAGCCTTGCTGCTCCGATCCCTCGGATTGTTCGCCGGCGGCTGCCGATTGCAGGCGTGCCACTTCCATGCGGAAGCGATTTTCCACGGATTCTCGCACAGTTCTATCAGCAACCCAGCCGATGAAGAAACCGAGCACGGAGAACACCAGGAAAACCACCAGACCATGAGCAAGAACTTCGTCGGCGGGCGCGCCAGTCACCAATCCGCGTACCAGAACCAGGCATAGTGCGAGTGCGCCGAGCACGCCAGAATATGCTCGTGCCATCGCCAGCCTCCGTTCGCTATCGCCTTCCTTCACCCGACTCCCAAGTCTCATCCCCACGGGCGCCAGCTCTGCATGCGAACAGAGCGACGCCTGTCGCTCCTTTATCGGCACAGTGGCGAAGCACGTTGACGTTTTTTCGGCATCCCCTCAAAGTTTTCCCAACCCGCCCCGGCAACGTCCACCAATTGCCTCTGCCAGGAGTGCCCGTACCGCCCCTGGCAAATCCGAGGATGCAGCCGTGCGCCGTCGGTGGAAACAACGCTTGCGAATCAGCGGGACAATGCGCAGGGAACAGGGTGCTACCACGCGAGTCAACTGGCTCGGCGCGGCAACAGTTCCCGCAGGGCCAGCTTGCTCAATCGGGCCGCGATTCGACGGGCGGCTCGACGGTATTGCCGCAGGTGCATGGCGGAAGTCGGCCACGCTGCCAAGGGGAGGTTCCAGTGCGCGTGCCAGCCCAGTTGGACAGAAGCTGGCTCGCCTTCCGCGGCGGCAGATCGCGCGGCGGCGGCCGGCGCCCTCCTGCGCTGTCCCATCCATCGCCACACGCCGCTGGGCACCGGGCATACCCAACTGGTCCGCTGCGTCGACGCCAGGCCTGGCATGCGTGCTTGCAATTGAGCCTGCAATTGGTCTGCCCCGCAGAGCTCGGGTGACCACAACACGAGAATGTCATCAGCGGCTTGCCAACAGGCCCCATCGAGCGGGATTCCATCGCCACCGGCACACAACACGGTGACGTCGTATCGCGGCTGATGCCACTGCCCGCGGGATGCCAGGTGCCGGATCAATTGTTCGTTGATCCTCTGGTACTGGACCGGTGACGGCAACACGCTATCGGTCTGAGCGACCACGTCCAACCAGCGTCCACCTTGCGGCTCCCATTTGCGCAGGACGCGGCCGTGAGCCGTTTCCTCCCACAGCGGCTGCAGGGGCGGAGGTGCCGCCTCGAACCCGCCGGCCTGCAATTGGTCGACCAACTCTCGCAGGCGGCTGGCCGCCGGAGCCAGATCCACCAGCAATCCGCGTCCCCCGATGGTCACTTTGCTCAGTCGCCGCAACAATTCTTGCGCCAGAAACCAGGCTAGTGGGGCAGTCCGCCCCTGGGCGGGGAATTCGGCGAGCAAGATACAGTGCGGCCCGACGGCTGCGGTGGCGGGCCGCGGAGCGTCGGCGGTGTCGGATTGGGCCAGTTGCCGCAGCTTCTGCGCCTGGTCCTGGGGGGCTGCGAGATCCCGTTCATGCATGGCGGTGGACCTCCAAATCCTGGGCCGCATGCTCCAGCCCCAACAACTCCCTACCAACGCGACGCGGTGTCGCCACGACGATATCCTCGGGCACGCGCTGGCCGCTGGTCAAATAGCTGATCGGCAACCCACACTCAGTGAGCAGGGGCAACCAGGCACCAAACTGGACCGCTTCGTCGAGTTTTGTAACAACCAAATGCGTCGGCGAAACGCAGCCAAACGCCTGCAGACTCGCGCGGGCATGCTGCGGAGCTGCACTGGCACTGAGCACCAGTTGGACGGAATCGGGTTGGGCTCTCGCCAGCAACTCGGCCAGCCGCCGATGCTGAGTCCGATCGCGGGGAGCCCGTCCAGCGGTGTCGATCAGTACCAGATCCTGGTTCTGCAATCGGTCCAGGGCCGATTGAACTTGAGCGTGATCCGTGGCGACTTCCAGCGGGGCAGATATCAGTTCGGCATACTGCCGCAATTGATCGACCGCTCCCATGCGGAAAGTGTCTAGCGAAACCATGCCCACCCGCATTCCCATGTCAAATCGGGCTGCCGCGGCGATCTTAGCCAGCGTGGTGGTCTTCCCGACCCCCGTCGGTCCTACCAGCGCGATCACAGTCGGTCGCCCGGTATCGGCTCGCGGATGCACCGCACCACCGGTGGAAAGCGTCCGAGTCAAAGCACCGTGCACGGCGGCGCGCACCATCCAGGGATCATTGCGCTGGGCGGGATCACAACGCTGGAACGATTCCTGCAACAACCGCCGCGCTGCTTCGGGCGGAACGCCGTGTTCGGTCAAGTCGATCATCATCTCGAGCATGGCCGGGGGCAAGCGATGCGGCGCGCTCCCTTCTTCCTCAGCCGCAGCGGACCCGGCACTGTGCGGCGGAGCAGCGTCCATGAACGAGCCGCCCCGCTGGGCATAAGCCGCGGCGGGTGCTCGGGCTTCGATCGACCGAGGCCTCGCCTGCCGCCGCTCTTCCTCCACCGGCGCGCGGTCCTGGTCAGGTCGCACAGTACGGTTGGCTGGCGGCACGGCCGTCTCGGCCTCCCCGTCGATTGCTCGCTCCCCGGGCCCCTGCATGCCGCGCTGCTGGGCAGCCACATCGCACGTCGCTTGTACCTCGACGCATCGCGTAGGAAAGACGCCCCACCGCCGCACCGGCCGGGTGGCGATGACGGCGGCCCGTGGCCCCAACCGCTGCCGCACCAGGTGCAACGCCTCTTGCAGGGTGGAGGCTCGAAAAGTATGCACTTCGGTTTTCATAGATTTGCACTAAGCTGCTGGTCGTTGATTGCGGTCCGGATCGGTGACAATCCCCACGGACACGGTTTGCGTTTGCAGAGTGATTTCAGAGTGGCTCAAGATGCGCAGGTCGGGCAAATGCGTCTGGGTGATTTGCCGCAAGGCGGCGCGGATCCGCGGGCTGACCAGCAGGATCGGCTTGTGCCCCGCATCGGTCAAGCGTTTGACTTGTGCCGCAATCTGCTGGCAAGTCATTTCGATCGCTTGCTGCGACATGCGGATCACCAACCCGCGCTCGGTGATTTCGAACCCGGCAGCAATCCGATCCTCCATGGCCGGATCCATCGTGACGACATGCAGGCGTCCCGAGGCGTCGGCGAATCGTTGGCAGATGGTACGGGCCAATCGATTGCGAACATACTCGGTGAGGAAGATCGGATCCTTGATCCGCGGTGCATAATCGCCCAACGTCTCGAATATGATTCCCAATTGGCGAATCGGGATATCCTCGCGCAGCAGGTTTTGCAGTACCGCTTGCACCTCGGACAGCTTCATCACGC
>RFIQ01000230.1 GCA_003695565.1 Planctomycetota bacterium
AGCGACAGCAGGCCTCGACCTCTATCTTATTTTCGCTCGCCAGTGGTCCAAGAATTGGGGACCACCTCCCCCTGAAGAAGTCGATTCTGCACCGCAAGAACTCGCTCTACTATCGCTCAGCCAGTGGAGCGGAGGCGGGGGACGTCTACATGACGCTGATCCACACGTGCGAATTGAACCGCATCAATCCTTATCAGTATCTGGTAGCGTCGTTTCGCCACGCCGACGACGTTAGTGGTGCATGGGAATTCTGGTGAATTCCACTACTGGTAAGTGTCTCAGCGCGACGCCTGGTTCCCCTGGAACTATGCGCAGCGTCAGGTCGAGCTTGCCCACGCGGGCCCATCTACTGAAGCATCTGACCCGAGCGCTAAGCAAGCCCTAGCACCGTGCTGGCCCCCTCCATCATCTACTCCATCCAGCCGCCCCGAATATTCGACCCCAATTTTTTCCCGCCCCGCACGCCTACCGCAAACCCACTCTGCAACTGGCAGGCGGTTTTGGCAACCGACGCTTAGGAAATGATTTGACATCGGCTAAAGCGCAAGAAGTCATTACGGCAATTAGCAGTTTATCACATCCAAGGCAGGCGCCGTAACGACGTGCGGGAGTAGCACCGGTTGCCAATGCAGGTGTCTGCTGACCAGCTTTCCTGATTGCAATTCGATGCCACAGGAGGTAATTAGGATGCGGGATGGCCGCCAACCTGCTGCCCCAGTCGCTCGGCCAGGCAACGTAGCGTGTGGCTGGCGTCGCCGGGGGCCATCACGGCATGGATGATCTGTGCGCAGGATTGGTCCTCTAGCGCCTGCTCCAGGGCTTCGGCGAATTCTCCTTCGGTCTGGACTTTGTAACCGCGGCCGCCGCCATAGATGTCGGGCAGTTTGTAGTAGTTCCACGGATGAATGTCGTTGTATTTCCAATCCCCGGGATGCAGGAATTTTTCGGTGACATAACCGCCGTTGTCGAGAATGATCAGGATCGGAGACAGCCCTAAACGAATCACGGTTGACAATTCCTGACCGGTCATTTGGAACGCGCCATCGCCGCAGATGGCGATCACCCGCTGATCCGGCTTGGCGCAACTCGCGCCGACGATGGCGGGCACCGAAAACCCCATCGAAGTGTAATATGCCGGACTCAAGAAATCGGCCCGCTCATGCACCACCAGTTCGGTGGAGGCAAACAGTGCATCGCCGATATCGGCGATGACGATATTGTCCTTGTGCAAGTGCGAGTTCAGCATCTTGACCATGCGGCTGATCTGCAGTGGTCGTGCCGGTTCGACTTCGATCGGTTCTATGCGTGGCTTGATTTCCTCCGGGATGGGGCGTTTGCTGGGGTGTGGTTCGGCGGCGATCAAGGCTTGCAAAAACGCGTCCAACGGGATGTCGCGGTAGAAATGGTGTGAGATCTGCAATTGCTCGCTGGTGGCATAAATGCATTTGCGCAGGTCGAGCTCGGCCGTGTAGATGCCCAGATTGATATCGGTCATGAAAGTGCCGAGCAGCAAAATACAGTCGCTTTCCTCAACGAAGTCCGTTACTTCGTCGCATCCCAACGCACCCTCGTACAGCCCCACATACAACGGATGGGTTTCCTGAATGACGCTCTTGCCCAAGATGGTCGCAGCGATGGGAATCTCCGCTTTTTCCGCCAGTTCGAGGACCAGGTCCTGCAGGCCGAATCGATGGATTTCCACGCCGGCAATGATGACCGGTTTCTTGGCGCGGTTCAGCCTTTCGATGGCCTCGCGGACAGCTTCCGCCAACGCGTCCTGGTCGATTTCCTCGCGGGGCCGCAGGAACGACTGTGCCGCCGGTGGAACGACATGTACCATATCGCGGGGAATCTCGATGTACACGGGACGCTTGTAACGATCGCACGCGTCCAAGACGCGTTCGATCTCAGCGAAAGCGGTCAGTGGATCTCGCAGTTCCGTGCCGGCGATACACAGCCGCTCAAATACTTCCATCTGAGTGCGGAAATCGCGGACTTTGTGGTGCAATAGGGGGTTATTGCGTCGTTCGTTCAGCCCCGGAGCACCGCTGATAACGACGACCGGTGATTTTTCTGCGAAGGCCCCCGCCACGCTATTGCAGACGCTCAGTCCGCCGACACAGTAGGTCACACACAGCGCGCCCATCCCGCCGACCCGGGCGTAGGCATCCGCTGCAAACCCGGCGCAATCCTCGCGCGTCGCTCCTACCACTTCAATGGGCGATTCCTCCAGCATGCTGTAGAACCCCAACACGTAGTCGCCGGGAATACCGAAGATGTGCCGGATCCCGTAATCCTGCAGCCGGTTGATCAAATAGCCGCCGATGGTCGCGTCCGCGCCTCGGCCTCGATGCGTGCCAGACATTGCAAACTTCCTGGAATCTTTCTCGGGATCTCGAGCAAAAGGAACGTCACCGCGTCGCGGATGCGTGCCGCCTCGAACGAACGATGAGGGTTCGAGGACGCACGGTTCACGGCGGCTGAAAGAGCCTCCGTCTACCGCGTGTGGCGAGAAAATCCGCCAAGCCAGTGGGCGGGCGAACTTAGTCTGCGGCTGGTTTATTATACCGCAACGACGGGGAGTCCTGGAGATTGATTGCGGCGCCGATTGGCTTCGACGGCAAATTGTTCCATATCCGCGGGGACCAGACGATAGAATACGTCGCGTTGCCGAGGGATGAAACCCAGCTCTTCGATCGCGCTGCGGATCTGGTCCAGCGTCAAGAAGTGCACCGTACCGGCCTCGGCAACCACGTTTTCTTCGATCATCAGGCTGCCCATATCGTTGGCACCATAGACCATTGCCAGTTGGCCGATCTTCAATCCTTGGGTGACCCAACTGCTTTGAATGTTGGGGATGTTATCCAGGTACAACCGCGCCACGGCCTGGGTCAATAGATACTCGGCCGCCCCTTTGCGTCCCAGATGTGCAAGATCGGTGTGGTCGGGTTGAAAGGTCCAGCAGATGAATGCAGTGAAGCCGCCCGTCTCATCCTGCAACTGACGAATTCGCTCCAGGTGTTCCACGCGTTCGGCCAGCGTTTCGACGTGACCGAACATCATGGTGGCGGAGCTTCTGCCTCCCAATTCGTGCCACACGCGCATGACGTTGAGCCAATCGTCGGTCAGCACTTTGCCGCGTGTGATGGCACGGCGGACGCGATCGACAAGGATTTCCGCGCCACCGCCGGGCAAGCTGCCCAAGCCGGCGGCTTTCAAACGCTGCAGCACGTCGCGCAAGGGCAAACGGTTCACCTTGGTGAAATGGTAGATTTCCGGCGGACTGAATCCGTGGATATTGACCTGCGGGAACCTGGCCTTGATGGTGCTGAGCATTTCCTCGTACCAGTCGAGTTTGAATTTGGGGTGCAGGCCACCTTGCAGCAAGATCTGGTTCCCACCCAATGCCACCGTTTCTTCCACCTTGCGCAACAGTTCGTCCATAGGCAGGACGTATCCTTCTGAGCTGTGGGGGGAGCGATAAAATGCGCAGAAATCGCAAACGGCGGTGCAAATGTTTGTGTAGTTGATATTCCGGTCGATGTTATAGGTGCGATAGGGTTCCGGGTGCATGCGCCGCGCGACTCGATCGGCGGCTGCCCCGATTCTGCTCAGCTCGCGGCTCTCCAACAGCAGCAATGCCTCGTCGGGTAAGAGCCGTTCTCCGGACACGCTCTTTTCAAGGATGCGATCGATCATGGTCATGTCTGTTCAATGGTGGTGGGGGGATGTGGGATCAGCTCCAGCGACAAAGCCAGGCGGTGGAACAGGTCCAGCCCCGCGCGCTCCCTGGGTCCCAATCGAAAATGGAGCTGTTCGGTGAAATACCTCCAGCAATCGTCGGCGGTCAATCCATATGCCGGTGCCTCGGCCTCGGCAATCCGCCGCGCAGCGGCGAGGCCTGCGTTGCGACTGGCTTCGAATGCGGCGGCTATTGCGTTGGGGAGGGGCACGGGGCCCGCTACCCACATGGCGAACACGAACGGCATCTCTGTTAAGGCCATCCATTCGGTTCCCAAGTCCCATGTTTCCACCCAGTCCCGGCAGGGCAACTCCATGGCACGATCGCCGATGATCAACACAGCATCGGCATCGACGGAGTCGACCGGCGCATCGATAGGCAACGGCTGCAGCTGCGGGCGGACGCCAAAACGTTCATGAAGCAAGATCTGGGCTAGCGCTGCACTGGTTCGCGACCCTTCGTCCAATGCCAGGCTCGCGACCTGAGGAGGTGGAGTCCGAAATAGCAGGCGGACGCTGCGAACCGCACCGCGGCACGCAATGCATGCGTCGCTGACGATCTGCCAGTCGTTTCCGCGGAAGTACTCCAGCGATGGAATCAGCGCGACATCGAGGTCGCCCGCGGCTAGTCGATCGGCTAAATGACTGGGGAAATCCAGCACGATCTCTGCTTCGGGCAGCCGTTGTGACAGCCCGTAGATCAGCGGTTTCGTGTTCAGGTAAGAAACGGCGCCAATTCGCATCGAACCGCAAGTCTCGCTGGGTAAACTGCAGAATCCACCTCGGGACATGATTCACTCGGTGGCTCCATGATTGAGTACATCTGCGGTTTCGCCAAGCCCCCCGCTGATTGGCGCCGTGGTGACTGGGTGGATACTCGTCCCCTGCGCGCCGACCCTGAAGTGGTCACGAGGCGGGGTAGGGAAACCGCTGGCGGTGTTTGTTCGCGATGCAGTCTTCCAAGTAGAGAAGTACAAAAAACGCTTCGCCCCCGTTCTGGATGAGGGCGAAGCGTGGTGGGTGAGACCGGTCCGTGTCCGAGGGGGGCAGCGGATGGTTCAGGTATCCGTGGCCCAGCGGCCGCACCGGGGGTGTCGATTAGCCGCAACCTTCCGAGCTGCCGCATTCGTGGCACAGATAGCAATTGCCGTTGCGTACCGTGATGGCGCCGCAGTTGCCGCAGATCGGGGCATCGGTCTGGAAACGCAGGAATTGGGCATCGCGGGAGGTGGTCGGTTCCGCTGCGGCCGGTTGGGTAGCGGAAACCGGTGTCTTTCGCGTGCCGCCATTGCTGGACGCAACCGCTCCGATGGCAATTGCAGCCCCATTCCCATTGGCCTGTGCCGCGACAGGCAGGGGGACCGGCGACGTGCTACCTTCGGCGGATTCCGTTTCCTGCGAGCTGGAGAGGAATGTCAGGTCCAACCAGCGGAAGATGTAATCCACGATACTCTTCGCTTCCCGGATATCCGGATTGGTGGTACCGCCCATCGGTTCGAACCGCGTGTGGCTGAACTTGTGCACCAGCACTTCCAAGGGGACACCGTACTGCAGCGACATCGAGATGGCGGTGCCGAACGCATCCATCAAACCGCCGACGGTCGACCCTTCTTTGGCCATGGTGATGAACAGTTCGCCCGGACGGCCATCGGGATACAAACCGACATTCAAATACCCTTCGTGCCCGGCGATATTGAACTTGTGGGTGATCGACTGCCGTGTGTCGGGCAATCGCTTGCGCATCGGTTTGTACACCACCTTGGGAGCGGTGCTGGTGGCCTCGCCGTCTTTCTTGGTATTGAGCGGCTGGCTCTGCTTCGACCCGTCACGGTAGATGGCGATGGCTTTCAATCCCAGTTCCCATCCCCAGTAGTAGGCGTCGGCGATATCCTTGGGCGTGACGTCGCTGGGCATGTTCACCGTCTTGCTGATGGCTCCGGACAGGAACGGTTGGGCGGCAGCCATCATGCGCACGTGGGCCCGCCAACTGATGCTGCGCGTTCCCTTGGCTGCTTTGAACGCACAATCGAACACGGGCAGGTGCTCGTCCTTGAGGAACGGCGCGCCCTCGATCGTATCATTCTCGTCGATATACTTGACGATCGCATCCACTTCCTCCGGTGCATAGCCCAGTGTTTGCAAGCCTTCGGCGACCGAGCGGTTGACGATCTTCAGGTGTCCGCCTCCAGCCAGGTGTTTGTATTTGACCAGAGCGATATCCGGCTCGATCCCGGTTGTGTCGCAGTCCATCATGAAGCTGATCGTACCGGTGGGGGCCAGCACCGTAGCCTGAGCATTGCGATAGCCATATTTATCGCCCAGTTCCAGAACCTTCTCCCACAGGTCTCGGGCCGCCTGTTTCAGGTAAGCCGGGCCCGCATCATCGATCTGTTCGACCGCCTCCCGGTGCATCCGCATGACACGTTGCATCGGTTCGGCATTCTCGTCGTAG
This sequence comes from Planctomycetota bacterium, assembly GCA_003695565.1. Lineage (GTDB taxonomy): Bacteria > Planctomycetota > Planctomycetia > Pirellulales > Pirellulaceae > Aureliella. The sequence continues at coordinate 6,194 of RFIQ01000230.1, forward strand.
GCCTCGAATGGACCGACGACACCGGCCATTTCGGCGCTGGTCAAATTGGCTGCACCATGCAGCAGCGCGGTCAACGCCCCACACAGCCCGCGGGCGGCATCCGAATCGTACGGCAACCCAGCCGTCATGATCAGGCTGCCCAGGTTGGAGTACCCCAGCCCCAGTGGTCGGAACAGGTGGCTGTTCAATGCGATACGATCGGTGGGATAGCTGGCGTGATCAACCAGGATCTCCTGGGCGATGAAGAAAATCCGGCAAGCGGAAACGAACCGATCGACGTCGAAGGTGCCATCCGGCTGTCGAAACTTCATCAAATTGATGCTGGCCAGGTTGCACGCCGTGTTGTCCAGGAACATGTACTCCGAACACGGGTTGCTGGCGTTGATCCGTCCCGAATTGGGGCAGGTGTGCCAGCGGTTGATCGTCGTGTCGTACTGCACGCCCGGGTCGCCGCAGTGCCATGCGCACTGAGCCATCTTGTCCAGCAGTTCCCGCGCCTCGTAGGTGGGCGGCTCTCCAATGGCCTTGTTGCTGACCCACTGGGTCTGCCACGATCGACCGTCGCGCACCGCTTCCATGAACTCATCGGTGACGCGCACCGACAAGTTGGCATTCTGGAAGCACACCGAGGAGTAGGCTTCACCGTTGAAATTTGCTTCATAGCCCTGACGGATCAGCGCGTGTGCTTTCTGTTCTTCCTTCCACTTGCACTGGATGAACTCCATGATGTCAGGGTGCGTGACCTTCAGCGATTGCATCTTGGCCGCGCGGCGCGTCTTGCCACCGCTTTTGATGACCCCGGCGATCGAATCGTACACACGCATAAACGACAGGGGCCCGGAGGGCGTACCGCCGCCCGAGAGTTTCTCTCGAGAGCTGCGGATCGACGATAGATCGGTGCCAGTTCCGCTGCCGAACTTGAACAGCATGGCTTCGCTGGTCGCCAACCGCATGATGTCTTCCATGTTGTCATCCACTGATTGGATGAAGCACGCCGAGGCCTGCGGATACTCATAGGGATTCTCCGGTTGCTCGACCTGTCGCGTATCCGGATTGTAATGCCAGGTGCAGCGATCGCCCGTGACACCGTACTCGTGGAACAGTCCCACGTTGAACCACACCGGCGAGTTGAACGCGCCGTACTGGTGTAAGCACAGCCAAGTCAGATCCTTGTAAAACCGCTCGCCGTCCTCGGCAGAGTCGAAGTACCCGTCCTGGATGCCCCAGTTGGCAATCGTTCGAGTTACCCGGTGGATCAACTGGCGGACGCTGCGCTCGCGCTGCGGCGTATTCGGCTCGCCGTAGAAATACTTGCTGACCACGACATTAGTCGCCAACTGGCTCCAATCCGCCGGAATCTCGCAATCCTCTTGGGCGAACAGTACGCGTCCGCCGTCACCTTCGATCTTCGCGCTGCGAAGCTCCCACTCCACCGTGTCGAAGGGATCCTGATCCGGCGGGCAGAACCGGGCGTCGATCTTCAATCCAGCACCCGATTCACCCCGCGCAACACTGCCAGATTTTCGGGACTCGGTCTGCCTATCCACATCAACCGTTGCCATGCGTCCATCTCCTATTAGAACAAATCCGTTCCAGGCTTAGAAAAGAAAAACCAGTGATTGGACCTGCGTCCAAGGCACTCCACCGTCATGGTTCTCATTGGATTCCTAGGGGCAACCGCGCCCGCCAAAGACTCCCTCTCCTAGGTGGTTCGAGGCTCATTGTCCTCGCTTTGCAACCACTACCTGTAGTATATCGCAAATCTGCGACCACAACATCTAGGACTTTTGCCACAGTTTATGGATTGTTCCCGGCGTGTCAAATTCGGCCAACGAAATGACCTAAGTCGAACATTTCGAATGGGTTGCAGCGATGGTGGATCGGCTGCACCGTGGCGGCCGGGCGGGCGATCTGGCTACGCAAGTTCAATCAAACGAACCGCTTAGGGAAATCTGGTACTTGCCGTTCTTGCTGGCGCAACTAAATGAAAAGTTGTCGAAAAAATCCGGGAGGGAAGCTGGGGGGAGTGCGTAGTGTGGGTAGCGGTGGGATTCGGCGTTCTGCCTGCTTCGGTGAATGGCTATAAGGTTACACGTAATGTTTCGGCGCGCTTCGAAAGGACTGCCATGGACTGCATGATCACGACGACGTTTTCGATCGAAGGTTATCGGATCGTAGAATACAAAGGGTTGGTGCGCGGCATCATCGTGCGAGCTCCCACGATTTCGCAGGGGATCGTAGGAGGGTTGAAGCAGATCGTCGGCGGCCGGATTGGGGCGTACACTGAAATGTGTGAACAGGCGCGACACCAAGCCTACGAACAGATGAAGGCGCACGCGGTGCAAATGGGGGCCAACGCCATTGTGGGCGTCCGCTACGATGCGTCGGAAGTCGTCTCAACGGCCACAGAAGTACTCTGCTACGGCACCGCCGTGGTGATTGAACCGGTGTCCGCATGAAGTCGGCACGGATAACGTATTCTCATCCGCCCGGGGAGGCCGTTATTCGCGCCACCGGTGCGAGCCGGTTGGCGAACCAACGGCGGCGAGCCAGGGGACAGGCCGCCGTCGCAACGCGGCAGCTGGACAGAAGGAGATGGTCGGCCTCTTCAGGCGATCAGTTCGGGAACGACGCGGGCGGGGAGGACGCCGGTCAATCGCTGGTCCAACCCTTGGTACTTGACGGTCAGCCGCTCGTGGTCGAAACCCAGCAAGTGCAATATGGTGGCATGGAAGTCGCGGATGTGCAGCGGGTCGCGCACGATGTTGTAAGAGAAGTCGTCCGTTTCGCCGTAGATGGTGCCCCCTTTGGCACCACCCCCAGCCATCCACATGGTAAAGCAGCGTGGGTGGTGATCTCTACCGTAATTCGTCTTGGAGAGCTTGCCCTGTGAATAGATGGTGCGGCCGAACTCACCACCCCAGATCACCAGCGTCTCGTCCAACATGCCCCGTTGCTTGAGGTCCTCCAGCAATCCATAGCATGCGCGATCGACGTCACGACACTGATCGGGCATGCGCCCCCCGAGATTCGAATGGTGGTCCCAATTATTGTGATAGACCTGGATGAACCGCACGCCGCGTTCGGCCAGTCGTCGGGCCATCAAGGCCGTGTTGGCGAATGTGCCGGGTTTCCGTGCATCTTCGCCGTACAGGCGGAAGGTCAGCTCCGATTCCGTGCTCAGATCGGTCAGCTCAGGGACGCTGGCCTGCATGCGGAAGGCCATTTCGTATTGGTGAATTCGCGTCTGGATTTCGGGATCCTGCAGCCGCTGGAACTCCAGCTCGTTGAGCCGG
>RFIQ01000231.1 GCA_003695565.1 Planctomycetota bacterium
CCACCTACCACGACATGGGATTGGTGGGCGGGATTCTCGAACCGGTTTTCGTGGGCTGCCCCATGGCGCTGATGAGCCCCATGGCGTTCCTGCAGAAACCGATTCGCTGGCTGCAAACGATTTCCCGTTTCGGCGCTTCGATCAGCGGTGCACCGAATTTCGCGTATCAGTTATGCGTCGACAAAATCACCGACGACGAACTGGCTGGGATCGATTTGAGCACTTGGAAAACGGCCTTCAACGGAGCCGAACCGGTGCGGGCGTCGACATTGCGCGAATTTACCACCAGGTTCGAGCCAGCCGGTTTTCAATACAACAGCTTTCTTCCCTGCTACGGGATGGCCGAGACAACGTTGATCGTCACTGGCGGCCCCCAATCGGAAGAACCCGTCATTCGCACCTTCGACGCGGCCCAATTGGATAAACGCAGCGTGGTGCCACTGGAGTCCGAGCAATCGACCGCCGTATCGGCCCGGCATCGGGGCGAAGGTGCGGTGCGAGAGTTGGTCGGGGCCGGCCAGGTGCTGCCGGGGGAAGTGGTGTTGATCGTAGATCCTGATACGCTGGAAGAGTGCCCGCCGGATAGGGTCGGAGAAATCTGGGTGCAGAGCCCCAGCGTCGGCATGGGGTACTGGCAACGTCAGGAAGCCACCGAACAGACCTTTCATGCTCACACCAAAGACGGCCGTGGCCCCTTCTTGCGCACCGGCGACCTGGGATTCCTGCTCGACGGCGAACTGTTCGTCGCAGGGCGGTTGAAGGACATGATCATCGTGCGGGGCGTCAATCGTTATCCGCAGGATATCGAACACACCGCCGAGAACGCCCACCGGGCATTGCAAAGCGGACAGGTGGCGGCGTTTGCCGATCAAGGTGAGGACCGCGACCGGTTGGTCATTACCGCGGAGGTCCAGCGATCGGCCGACACGAATTGGGACGAAGTGATTACGGCCATTCGCCGCGACGTATCGGGCCAGCACGAAATCATGCCTGATGCGGTTGTTCTGGTGCGATTCGGTACCCTGCCGCGGACATCCAGCGGCAAAATCCAGCGGCACGCCTGCCGCGAGGAGTGGCGCCGCGGATCGCTGAAGGTCGTTGCTCAATGGCAGGGTTGGGAGGCATCGCTACCCCAGTCCGAACCGATGATCGCTGCCTCGACCGTGACAACTTCCGACCGTTCCACATCGACGCGACAGCCCGATGCCGAAATCGTCGACATCGTAATGGATGCCATCCGGGCTGTGGCTCAGGAACGCGCCAAGCAACTTGAACTCGATACGAACATCGTGCTCGACCTGGGATTGGACAGCCTGGAACGGATGCAGATCGCCCACGCGTTGGAACAGACGTTCGACGGGCGATTCCCGGAGCACGTCCTGAGCGAAATCGAAACGGTTCGCGAGGTGGCTGAGGCCATCGAGCAGTATTTGGGTAAACAACGCATCCGTCGCGACATGGTGCCTACCGAAACCGGATTGAAACCGGCCGACAGCCGCCCCATCAGCGAGGAGGAATACCGGTTCGACCAGTTGCCCGAGTACCGGCGTCTAAAGCGCACGATGGCTCAGTTCGAGATGACCGGGGTTCCCAATCCCTATTTCTCAGTGCATCAAGGTGTCGTGCGGGATACCACGCAGATCGATGGCCGCACCCTGATCAGCTTTTCCTCCTACAATTACCTGGGCATGTCGGGCGATCCCCAGGTGACCGCAGCGGTTGTGGAGGCCGTTCAAAAGTATGGAACGAGTGTCAGCGCGTCGCGATTGGTCAGTGGCGAGAAGCCGCTGCATGGCCAACTGGAACGAGAGTTGGCCGAGTGGGTCGGTGCCGAAGCGGCCATCGTGATGGTCGGCGGTCATGCGACGAATGAAACGACCATCGGCCATTTGGTCGGCCCCGGTGATTTGATCCTGCATGACGCGCTGGCCCACAACAGTATCGTGCAGGGTGCGATTCTCTCCGGAGCGCGGCGACGGCCTTTCCCGCACAACGACTGGAAAGCCCTGGATGAGATATTGCGAGAGGTGCGGGCCAGTTATCGGCGCATCCTGATCGCCATCGAAGGCGTGTACAGCATGGATGGCGACTACCCCGAATTACCCGCGTTCATCGAAGTGAAAAACAGGCACCACGCCTGGTTGATGGTCGACGAGGCACATTCGATTGGCACGATGGGGAACACCGGGCGGGGAATCGCGGAACATTTCGGCGTCAACCCTCGAGATGTCGATATTTGGATGGGCACGTTGAGCAAGTCGTTCGGCAGTTGCGGCGGCTATATCGCCGGGCCCGAGGCATTGGTGGAATTGCTCAAGTACACGGCCCCGGGATTCGTTTTCAGCGTGGGGCTCTCACCCCCCAATGCCGCCGCCGCCCTGGCATCGCTGAAAGTTCTGCGGGAACATCCCGAGCGGGTGGCTACCCTGCGGGACCGCAGCCAATTGTTCCTCCGTGAGGCCCGGGCGCGGGGGTTGAATACCGGCCAATCCCATGATACCCCTGTCATCCC
>RFIQ01000232.1 GCA_003695565.1 Planctomycetota bacterium
GGGGTTCACACCAATCGATCTGTCGCGAGTGGGGTTGCGGTCCGTCAGACAGTCACAGGAACCGGCAGGGGACGAATAATGGTGGTCGGCAGGTTGGCACTTGCGCTGGTATTCGCTGGCACGGCTTCCACGGCGTGGGGCGAAATCGCTCAGCCAAAGGTTTTTGATATCAAGAACTACGGCGCCATCGGCGATGGCGTCGCGATGGACACGACGGCCGTCCAACAGGCCATCGATGCTTGTCACCAGGCCGGCGGAGGAATCGTTCGCGTGCCACCAGGCGATTTTCAAATTGGCACCATTTGGTTGAAGAGCAATGTGACGCTCTCCCTCGATCAGGGAGCCTGTTTGCTGGGCAGCCGCGACATCGCCGATTATCCCGTGAAAGGTCTGGATGATCCGCGGGAAGGTGGGCCGCATTGCCTGATTTATGCAAAGGATGCGACGAACATCACGATCGAGGGGCTCGGAGTCATCGATGGCCGCGGGACCCCTGAATTCTTTCCGCGGATTCGAACGCAGGGGAGGGAGACTTCGATTCGCCCCCGCCTGCTGCGGATGGTCAATTGCGAGAACCTGACTTTCTCCGGCGTCACCTACCGCCGACCCGCTTTCTGGGGCCTGCATCTAATCGATTGCAAGGACATTCATTTCAACGCCGTGACGGTTCGCTTCCGCAACAACAACTACAATAACGATGGCATGGATCTAGACGGTTGTGAAAACGTCCTGATCGAGAACTGTGACATCGACTCAGGCGATGACGCGATCTGTTTGAAGAGCAGCTTGAATCCGTGCCGGAACATTGTGGTGCGCAACTGCCGGGTGAGCAGCAACACGGCCGCGTTCAAGTGCGGCACCTCCTCGCGCGGCGGCTTCTTGGATGTGACCGTGCGCAACTGCTATTTTTACAATTGCCCGATGGGCGCCATCAAGCTGCAGGTGGTGGACGGTGGCCGCATGGAGAACATCGATATCTCGCGGATTGTCATGGAAGACGTAGGCAGCCCGCTGTTCATTCGCCTGGGCGACCGCGGCCGGACGTTCACGCGCAAGACCAGCGAGTCGCGGGGACGGGACGTCGAACCGGAAGACGTGCCCGTCGGCACGTTGCAGCGCGTACGCGTCAGCCACGTGGTAGCCAAGGTGACCCTCGAGGACTTTGCCGAAACGTCGCGAGCGGCTTACCGAAACCTCACACCGCGCGAGCCTGAATGGTGGGCGGAGCGGCAACGGGCACAGGCCGGGCCCATTATGATCACGGGCATCCCGGGGCATTGCGTCGAAGATGTCGAGTTGAAGGACATCATGATTTCCTTTCCAGGCGGCGGCACGACAGACGACGCTCGACGCGAAGTGCCCGAAGACATCGCACGGTATCCGGAACAGTTCTTCTTCGGGGTGTTGCCCGCCTGGGGTGCCTACCTGCGCCACGCTCGCAACATCGTATTTGAAAACGTCGAGCTGAGCACTCGCAAACCGGACGCGCGCCAGCGCATTGTTCTGGATGATGTGGTTGGTTTTCAGGAACGTGGAAGGAAGTGACAACCGTGGTTCTGGTGGGGCTAGAGTTTCTCGGGATCGCCCTGCCGCAGCCTACCGTCGCGGCCAATGCGACACTGGTCCGGCGGGAAAGACAGAAGCCAAAGGGGAAACAACGATGACAACAGCAAGCCCGCCCGGGCCATCGATATGAAGATGTTCCGGCACCCACCATGAATGATCAAACCGTAAACTTGCACGCCGTTTCGGGAACCGTGCGGATCGACGCGCCCGGTACCTACAGCCTGACCGTGGAGGTTGCTTCCGACTTCACGGGCGCAAAACCCTTATTGCAGAGCGTGATGCTCGTGCCGGTCCGCTGACCGCGGAGGACCGGGGCCTTGGATACCATGAACTCCTTGATGAATTTATGAACGCGGAGACATTGGAAAACTGGTACATCAATCGCAGGGCGAGACATACGGATATTCGAAAAAGCGACCGTGCCGGCAGACAGTCATTACACAAAGCGGTTCCAGGAGAATGATCATGAAAGCCTTCGCAAAACTCTTACTCTTAACACTTTGCTGCTGCGCAGGTTTGCCGGCCTATTCCGCTGAGCCGTTGAAACCGAACATCGTTTTCATCTACGCCGACGATTGGGGCTGGGGAGACTTGTCTTGTCATGGTCATGAGTGGCTTAAGACGCCCAACATCGACCGGCTGGCCCGCGAGGGGATCGACTTTCAGCAGTTCAACGTGCTCAATCCCGTCTGCTCGCCGAGCCGCGCGGCCGTGATGACCGGACACTATCCGGCGCGGTATTCCATTCATCAGCATTTTGCCGCACCGGCCTCGAATCACAGCCGCGGCATGCCCGATTGGCTGGACCCCAAGGCGCCAACACTGCCGCGGTTTCTCAAGCAGGCCGGCTACCGCACCGGCCATTTCGGAAAGTGGCATCTAACGAATCGCCAGACGCGCGGAGCACCGACACCCGATGCATACGGCTATGACGAAGCCCACGTCTTCAACGGCGGCGCCGAATGGCCTTCCGCCGACCTGCACGCCGCTGCCGACGACGCGGTTGCGTTCATCAAAGCCAACAGGCATCGGCCGTTCTTCGTCAATGTGTGGCTGCACGAAAGTCATACACCCCATGTCCCCACACCGGAATCCATGGAAAAGTGGCAGCACCTCGATGAGCAGAAACAGGTTTATTCCGCCGTGATCTCCGATGGCGACAACGCGGTCGGCCTGATCCTGGACGCACTGGATAAAGAGGGCTTGGCAGGCAATACCATCGTCATGTTCTCCAGCGACAACGGCCCGGAATGGACGCACGCCGATGAACAGCACAAGAGAATGGGCTCGGGCTACGGAACCTGGGCCAGCATCGGTCAGACCGGGGGACTGCGCGGCAAGAAACGCAGTCTATACGAGGGAGGTGTGCGCACACCGTTTATCGTACGCTGGCCGGGACATGCGCCGGCTGGCGTGATCAACGACACGACGGTCTTCACCGCCGTGGATCTGCTGCCGACTCTTTGCGCGGCCGCTGGAGTCCAACTGCCCGCCGATTATCAAGGCGACGGCGAGAACCTGCTTCCGGCACTGCAAGGCAAAGCCATCAAACGCACGCGCCCGCTTTTCTGGGAATGGCGCGGCCCCAAACCCGAGCCCGACTGGTGGCCGCACTTCGCGGTGCGTGACGGCGATTGGAAGCTCCTGATGACTGAGGATGCGAAGCGCATCGAGCTGCACGATTTGAGAACCGATCGTGCGGAAGAGGCCGGGAAAGATTTGTCGACGGCGCATCCGGACGTCGTCGCCCGATTAACAAAGATGATTCTCGAATGGAAGAGTACGCTGCCTACCGATGTCGATCCCAAATGTGTCAGCCGGTCTCGCAGATCGAACTGACTGACACATGGGAGCAGGAAACCAACGACTTGCGCGCGAACGATGGGGAGATAGTGGTGAAGCAAAACGAAAGATGCTGGCGCGGATGGTATTTCATCGCCATGCTGTGGTTTGCCTGCACTGGCCCGAGTCATTGTCTGGCGTTGGACATCTACGTGGCCGTTGGTGGCTCCCCGCAACCCGATGGCAGCCTGGCGAAACCGTACGGGTCCCTCGTCGACGCAGTCGAGGCGGCGAGAGCATTGCGCCGAGCGGGGCAAACGGGGCCGATCAAAATCATTCTGCGCGAGGGGCGACACGAACTGAACGAAACTTTGGTTTTGGGCCTGGCCGATGGGCGCCCGGCCCCTGCGGAAGCGATCGCCTTGCCCCAATATGGCGCCGGTGAAGACTCGGCACCGGCCTGGTTGACGTTCGCCGCGTATCCGGGCGAGCATCCGGTGATCAGCGCCGGGGTACCGGTGACGGGCTGGAAGCGGCTGGACCCCGCGCCTTCGGCGCTGCCCGAGAAGGCGCGGGGCAAGGTCTGGGTGGCGGATATGCCCGCCGGGCTGGAGCGGTTTTATACGCTCTACGACACAAACGGGCGACTCGAGCGAGCACGGTCCCAAGGCTTTGCGCCGGCCAGTGTGGGCGATCGGCGGACGCTTCACTTTCCCCCCGGGGCGATCAAGGATTGGGACAATCTGGAAGACGTGCAGATTCAAGTCCGACCCTCCCGGGCCTGGGTGATCAACATGTTGCCGCTTGCGTCGGTAGATGAAGCCATGGGCATTGCCAAAACCCGTGTGTCGGCCACCTATGAAATGGGGCCGCTGCCGGGTTGGGTACACAATCCTTCCGGCGCGAATGTGTGGGTGGAGAACATCCTGGAGGCGCTGGATAAACCAGGTCGCTGGGTGGTTAACACACGGGAGCGCAAGATTTACCTATGGCCGGCCGATCTCGCACCGGACGGTTCGCCCCGTGGTATCCTGGCTCCCAGTACGTCTGAGCTGATTCGTGTGGAAGGACAGATCGACTACGACGGCCCAGCCGACACGCCGGTCCGAGGCATCGCCTTCGAAGGGCTCACCTTCAGCCATGGCGACCGTTGGGCCTGGACCAGCGACGCGGCGCGATTGGGCTGGGGCATGCAGCACGACTGGGACATGTTCGATCGTCCCACCGCCATGCTGCGCTTTCGCGGGGCCGAAGATTGCCGGGTGACGGCATGCCGGTTCGTGAACTCGGGCGGCACGGGTGTGCGACTGGACCTACATGCGCAGCGCAACCGCATTGTCGATTGCGAACTGGCGCACTTGGGTGAAGCCGGAATTTTACTTGCCGGATACGGCCCCGGTACCAAAGATGTCAATCACCACAACGAGATCGTGAACAATCACATTCATCACTTCAGCGAGATCACGTGGCACGCGCCGGGTATTTGGGCCTGGCAGAGCGGGCACAATCGCATCGCGCATAACGAACTGCACCACAGCGGCTATTCCGCGGTGCTCATCACCACGCGCGTTGAACCCGACAGAGACTTAAACGGCGAAGGCGGCAGGACGGTGCGTCACCATGAAATTGCGGCGGAGGATAGGGGCCGGCCGCGGGGCGGATACGAGAGCTGGAAAGCCCGCGAGAAGTACAATCACTCTCGACACAATCTTCTGGAATACAACGAGATTTCGCACTCCGTTCAACTGCTTTCTGACGGCAACGGCATCTATGTGTCCGGAACCGGGACGGGCAATATCGTGCGCTACAACTACTTGCATGATAACTTGGCGCACTCGCTGCCGGCGGCGATCCGCTGCGACGACGACCAGCACGAGACGCTCATCTACGGCAATGTCCTCTACAGCAACGCAGGCTTCTCGGCAGGCATCGCCTCAAAGGGAATCAACGACATCATCAACAATTTCATCGTGGCGCCCGCGGCGGTGCCCAGATGGGGCTACATCAGCTTTGAATGGGTTCCGGTAACCGGGTCGAAAGTGCAGCGCAACATCATCGTGTCCCATTCCAATGGCGGCAACGCCTATGCGGAAAGGCCCAGGCGCGGCAGCCGATCTGCCGGCCCGCGAATCGTCGAAACCGACATGGATCGGAATCTGTACTACCACCCGACCGACCCGCATTGGGTAGACGAACATTTTTCCAGAATGCGGGCGGTAGGAAAAGAAACGTCGAGTCGTTTTGGCGATCCACTCTTCGTGAACCCCGATCAGGGCGACTTCAGCTTCCGGGCCGGTAGTCCCGCGTTGGCCCTGGGAATCGAACCGCTGGATACCTCGAAAATGGGGCGCCTGA
>RFIQ01000233.1 GCA_003695565.1 Planctomycetota bacterium
TAAGAAGTTCGGATCCCAACGCCGGTTGCGGACCAGATGCCACAGTCGGACCAGGGGGCCGCGGGCCGCAGCGACCACTTGCGCCTTGGCGGGATCCTTGGCAACCAGCTCCATTTCGACGTACACCGGGTGGGCTCGATCGCGCCGACGTTGCCATCCGTCGGGCCACTGGTCGGAATTGCGATCATCGTCGATCCCAAACCGCCACTGGTAGACGAGTTCCTCGCGTAACTCTTGCCCGGTCAGACGCTTTGGGGAAAATCCTATTCCCAGTGCGACTGCCACTAGAAAAGGGCACAACGCCACCGGCAGCCATCGCTGGTGCGGCTGGGAGCCGTCGCTCGACCAATTGCATCGGAACTCTAAGGGAGACACCATCGTGCCAGTATTGCGGATCGGAGTCGGAATCGCCTGTTTGAAACAGCCGCTCAAGAAGGCACTCTTCATGGCCTCGCGCATGGGCGCTCAAGGAATAGAGATCGACGCCCGCAGCATGTTGCGGCCAAGCGAATTGACCGAGACGGGGCGCCGGCAGTTGCGACGCATGCTGGATGATCTCAATTTGCGGGTTGCAGCGGTCCGTTTCATGACGCGCCGAGGCTACGACTGTCTGGACGACCTCGACCGGCGGATGGAGGCGACTCGGGAAGCCCTGAAGTTCGCCTACAGCCTGGGCGCCAACGTAGTTATCAACGCGGTGGGGCCGGTGGACTCGGACCCGGAATCGCGCGGATACCAGTTAATGAAATCCTGCCTGGACGACATCGCCGGATGGGGCCAGCGTCTGGGAGCCATGTTGGCCTGCGAGACCGGAACCGAACCGGTGGACAGGCTGGTCGGCCTGCTCGAGTCCCTGCAGAATCCGACCATTGGTGTGGCCTTCAACCCTGGAAACCTGATCGTCCACGGCTTTTATGATGCTGATTCGATCGTCCGGTGTGGCGACCGGGTGTTGACCGTGGTGGCTCGGGATGCCACCCGCGACCTGACCCGCGGTCGCGGATTGGAAGTCCCCTTGGGGACGGGATCTGCCGATTTTCCGCAGATCTTGGGAGCCCTGGAACAGTTCGACTACCGGGGCTGGCTCCTGGCCGACCGGTTGAACAGCGACGATCCCGAGCAGGATCTGGCCAATGCTGTCAAGTTTCTGCAGCGGATCCAGGCCTGATTGGCCCTCCCACCTCTGCCAAGGTGCGTTCTGGCAGGGCGTTTCCTCCATCCGCTGCAACCACAATGCCCGAGGGCCATCTCCCAATCATATCTGCGTGGCCGTGGGCCGCCGCGGGCCGCGGGAAATCGCGGCGATTCCATTCCCCCGTGTTCGATCGTTGGTCTCCTTTTGCACCGAGCCGTCTGCTGTGCCCTCGAAATTCTCCCCCCATGCTAACCCGCTCCCTGAAGAACGCGGTTGGCGCTTGAAGATCGGCTTTGGTGGCCGCCATCTTACGATGCGCGAGTTCATCGTGGGTTTGGCCCATGACGCCAACTTGCGATCCACATGGTCCCAGGCACTCTCCGAAATCCCTTTCACGGCATTCCGCTGGGAGATGCCCCCCGTGGCGGAAACGACGGCGGACCGCCCGATGGAATGTGTCGTAATCGATCGCCCCCGCCTGCGACGCACCGCCGACCCGCAACCGTTTCAACACCGATTCACTGCCGATCCGGTCACCGCATTCCCGTCGTTGGGGGGCGACGCGATGTTGATCGTTCCCTGCCCGCCGGCGCTCGACGTACCGCGCGCTGCGCAACATCCGTCTTTCCGCCCAGAGCCCGATCGCCGGTTCATCGATGGAGACTTGGGCGATCTGAATTGCTACGCCCACCTGGCTGCATTTCTGCGAAACGCTCCGGCGGACCAGATCGACGCGCTGTGGCAGCGGGTGGGCGCAGAAATCCAGAAACTGTGGGATGAACGTCCGGTGTGGATCAACACCGCGGGTGCGGGCGTAGCTTGGTTGCACATCCGGTTGGATCGGTCCCCGAAGTACTACAGCCACCGCCGGTATCGCAATCTGCCTGAACAGCCACGCCGGTGACTCACAGCTCCACCACGCGACCGGCGGCCAGAAACGCGATCGATCGAGCAATTCGATGCTCTGGAATCCGCAGCGTCTGAGCCGCCCCGCGCGCGTAAGCGTCCAACTGAGGCCGGTGTTCACGGGTTCGCTCTTGCAACCACCGTTCCGCGTCCTGAGCCTCCGCCGCGTCTGTTTTGAAGTCGATGATCTCAGCGCAAACCGGCACACCGCCGGCGAACCCGATGACCATCCGGTCCACCGTCCCCGTGAACATCTGCGGGCCGTCGCGCCAGACCAAGGGCCATTCGCTGCGCACTTCGATCCGGTCGACTTGCAGTTCCGCAGCCCAGCCCCGGTAACGCTCCTGTGACAGAACAGAACGAATCGCCGGATTCTCCAGCACTCCTTCGAACTGATTGAACACCGTCTCCGGGACCACCATCGCCAAACGGTGTGAATCCAACCGCCGGGCAAGGGCAGCGTGCATCTGCACCTCACCTGGCGCGAAATCCTCCACCCACTCGACTTCGGCCAATAGGGCGTGCAAGGCAGCACCGCGCGCGGCTTCGGTCGAAGTCGCGCGTTGCCAGGCGGTCTGTGCCGGAACCCGCATTTTGCCGTCTCGGGCGATGCCGGTCGGTGTGGCGAAGTGGCTGCTGTGCCGCGGCGCGTCCAACGGATCGTTACGCAAAAGCCGCGAAGGGCCGGATGCCTCGGGCGGCGTCTGCCCAGCCTCCTCCTGGCTCGCATCGGCGGCCATGTCCCGCGGCTTGTTCGCCAATCCCGCGAACCACCGCCGATCACCGGATTCGTACAGCACCTTCCCGGGGCTGGTACAATCGGCATCGGCGGCCAAAACGGATTGCAAGGCGGACCCGAAATTGGCCCCCGGCGACTTGCCCGCCGGCGGAACGACGATGTACAACCCCTGTCTCGCTCGGGTCATGGCGACATACCAAACGCACAGAGACTCGATGACTTCGCGCTGTGCCATGTTGGCAATCGCATCCTGCCATATCTTGGGCAACAGATGCTGCATTTCCTTGTTTACGTAGGGAATCACGCCTTCCGGCGGCTCGCATACATCACGGAATCTGGGAATGAATCCGGTGGAAGAACGCCGGAATCCAGATTCCATAAGTGGCAGGAAGACCGCATCGAACTGCAGCCCCTTGCTCTTGTGGATGGTCATCACCTTGACCCTGGCTTCGACGGGCAATGCCACGTCTTGCTGATCGATCCAAGTCTCGAAGTCGCTGAGCCGCCCGCTAAAGTACGGTTGGTAGCGCAGCGCCAATTGGCACAGTTGTTCCAATCTCTGCTGGTCCCAGGCGGAAACAGTCGGTTGCACCAGGTCGACCAACGACTCGACGGCCGCCAGGAAACCTTGCCGATAGGCCTGTCGGCGCAGCCAGCGGGCCAATCCCTGAGGACTCTTCCTGGCCGCCGGGGGCAGGAATTGGAACCAGGGCGCATGCTGCAGATGGAACCAGCAATTCGTATCCCCCGGATGATCGGCCACGTGCAACAGCGATTGGATCCACTGCACCGGCTCGGAATCGGACAACGGGGTTCCACCTTCTCGGCTGGCGTGAATGCCGCGTTCACTCAAGGCGGCCAGCATCTCGTCGACTTGATCGTTGGTGCGCAACAGCACGCCGATGGTGGCACCCGATTGCTCGGCCAGTTCGGCCACACGGTCTGCCGCCGTCTGCAGTACCGCCCACTTCGACTTCAGATCTTCGCCATCCTCTGATTCAAATTCCTGGGCCGTGGCGAGCTGCACATAACCAGGCAATTTAGGCCAAGCCGATTTGTGGCGGGGAAATTCACCGGACCACGCGGCCACCTGCTGCTCGCATCCTGAGAAGTTCCGGTGCAGGTGCAAGTTTTGGAAAACCTGATTGACCGCGTCGGTGATTACTTGGCTGGAACGCCAACTCTTGTGCAGAGGCAACCTGTCGCAATGCACCGTGCGATTGGCTGCATCGAAAATCTCTGCCACTCCGCCCCGCCAGCCATAGATGGCCTGTTTCTTGTCTCCCACACAGAAAAACGACTTGCGTTGGGGATCGGTTGCAATCTGCCTGGCGATCGGCTGCAGAACCTGCCACTGCATGGGTGACGTATCCTGGAATTCGTCCAGCAGCAGATGATCGGTGCCGCAATCCATGCGATGTTCGAGTTGCGCTAGCGCGCGGTTCCCATCGCCATCCCCGCTCGCATCGGCCAATACACGTCGGCTCCAACCAGCCAATTCATGAGTCACATCCTGGAACGTCAGGCGCCGATCGCTGCGGGTGGCCTGGCGATATACTCGCTCGAAGCCAGTCAAGAATTCGTGCGCGGCCTTGATTTGCAACTGCAACTGCAGCAGCAGTTGCGCTTCGATCCGGCGTCGAATCGTGCGCAATGCATCGTGCAGATCCGGCGGGATCGCTTTCTTGTAATAGACCGGTTCGGCCTCGGCCGCCTTTTGTACCAGAGCGTGTCCGGCGGCCGCCCGCCAATCCCCCCGCCGCAACAATTCGACGAGCTTGGCTTGCGCCGCAGCAATGCTCTTGTGGTTTAGATCCGCGTTCTCCAGCACTTCTAGTGCAGCCGAAAAATCGCGTTCCGATACATCCTTCGGCACACGCAATTTGCCCCAGGCGGATTCGTCGGCCAGGCGGAACAACTCCTGCCCGTTGTCGACGATCTGCAGCAGCTCTTCGGAGATGCGCGTGCGGGTTTCGCCCTTATGCAACTGGTTCAACAGTTCGCGCAACTCCGCGTGCCCGGTCTGATTGATGAACTCCCGCACGGCAGACATCTTGGCCTCGGGCTCTTGCGACGGATCGAGCACTTCCCAACCCGGCGGCAACCCCAGTTCCATCTGCAGGACGCGTCCCAATTGCCCAAAGTATGCATCCAGGGTGGCGATCCGCAGGCGGTGGAGCGAGCATGCCAAACGCTTCAGCGTGGCCAGACAGTTTTCCGCCGAGCAATCCACGCCTTGGATGTGGTTGGCCAACTCCTCCCGCTCGGATTCATCGATGCACGCCAGGGCCAGTCTCTCCAAAACCCGCGCAGCGATCTCTCCGGCCGCCTTGCGGGTAAACGTCGTGGCCAGGATTCCGTCCACCGACTGGCCAGACAACAGGATGTGCAGCAAGCGATTGGAGAGCTGAAACGTCTTGCCGGTTCCCGCAGAGGCCTCGATGGACAGCGGGGGCAACTTCGGGAAATGCGATTGGGGATTGGTGTTCAATCGTTGTCGCGCTCCCTCCACCGCTTTCTTGCTGGGACGGCCAAGCTCGCTTTCCCGGATGCGGCGGGGACTGGGACGCGGAGGAACCGCCGGGACCGCGCGGACGCCCACCTTGCAAATACGCGCAAAATCGTCGTATTGCACCTCGGCCGGTCCATCCGTCTCGTCCGGCCAGAACGCGCCTGCCGCAATCTGCTCAGCGATCTCCAGCGCCACCGCATCGGCCGCGCTGAGCTCCTCGGGCTGGAATTCTCCATCGACGAACCCGGTTTTCTCCCGGCTATTGGCCAGGTTGATATAGCCGAGTTGGACGATCCTCTCTTCGGGGATCTCCAGGTTCCGTGCGATCCAGCGGTACAAGGGCAATTGCAAATCGATCCACTGACCACCCTTGATGTGCTTCCGGCGCGGACCGTCCCCCGCGGCAGAAGTCTTGTAGTCCCAGATGGCCCACTCGTCGCGCTCGGGGTGGTAATCGATTCGATCGATGCGGCCAATCAGCCGCAACTGGTGTTTCGCCGGATCGATCCACAGCGCTTCATCACGCGAAACACCTGATTCGATGTACTCGACCCTCCAGCCCTCGCGCGCCCGCTGGGCTTGCAGGTCCGCGAACCACCGCAACCGCTGCTCGGCCTGCAGCACCTGGAGGTCCATGGCCACGCTCAATGCATCGCCGAACTCGGAGCGAACATAGTCGTACAACCGCCGAATCAAGTGTTCGGCCAGGGCCTCGGCATCATCGCACTGCGCATACTCGCCGGTCAAACCTTCTAGCGCATAGTGCACCATGTTGCCAAACTGCAAAGCGTCCAGTTCGACTTCTGCATCGGAGACGCTTTGCAAACGATGCACGTATTTGAGATAGAAACGATAGGGACAAGCAATGTAATCCCGAAAAGATGTGACGCGCAAGAACTCGAGCGGCGGCTGGCCTGCCACGGGCCGCGGGACCGTGTAGGTCAAGGGTTCCTCGCGGGGAGCCCGCGCGGCGATGTCAGCCGGCTCCCGGTCCAGAAAATCGGGCGAAACCAGGTGCAGAACTCGAGCCGGCAATTGCTCCAGCGGCGCGGCCAGCAACACGCGGCTGGCGACCAGCGGATCGCCGTTGGAGTTGACGCGACCGGCGACCAAACGCAAGTCGTCTCTGGTGCGCAACAGGATGTTCATCAAGTACAGATCCCGCGCCAGCCGGCGATCGTTGTCCTCCATGCCCAGCCGCGTCCGCAGGCTGTTGGGCAGAAACGGATCCGCATTGATGCTCTGGGGAACCACCCCGTCGTGCAGCCCCACCACGATGGCTGCAGGGTTGTCGTCCAAGGCCAACTCGAGCCACCCCACCATTTCAATGGCTTGCGGATTGTCCGGTTCGGGTACCATCTGCGATTCGAGCTCGGACAGGACCCACTGCACCGCCTGGCCAGCCGTCACGGCGGGCATCAACTGCGGCGGAACGCTGCGAAACTGCTCCAGGACCTCGACCATGGCGGTTACCGCAGCGTAACAAGCCGCATCGCCGGGTTCTGACAAATCCAAAACCTCGCGGCCGTACACGGCTTCCAGTGCGCCCATCACCGGTTCGATCCATTCGCCGATTTGTCGCCGCCCGTCCATCAAGGGCGCCAGCCACCGGTCGACGGCCCTCACCACGGCGTTGAACACCCGCTCGATTCCCTCCCCCTCCTCCGGCACGACTTCAGCCCGCCGCGGCATTTTCTCCTGGTAATACGCGTCCAGTTCTTGCAAGTAATTTCCCGAAACGCCCTCGTCGGAGCCGACCAGGTAGCGTTCGACGGCAGGATGTCGGACCAGCCTGGCAAACGCCCGATAGCTGTGTTCCGAATCCAGATACTCCTGTATCCACTGCAGCAACCGCGCGGGCTCGGTATCGAGCAACCGTTGCCCCGGCCCGTAGCGTGCCGGTAACCCCGCCTGTTTCAAACTGCGTTTCAAATGCGGAACCATCTCCGCGTCGGGAACCCCCAGAGTCACCTCGCGCACATGTCGCTCCGGACCGATCTCTCGCAGGCACGCAACCGCCAGGTCGGCCTGGTCGCTGGGCGCGTTTCCCACCCGCAATTGCCCGTCGGCAATCTGCAGCTCACTGCGCAGCCAGGCTTCTGCCCGCAGGCACCCCAGGGCGTCGAATCGCTCCGCGTCTCCCTGCTCGGCCGGATCACCGGCGATCCAGTGCTCCACGTTGCCGGCGATGGCTTGGACGAATCCTCGCTGCACGCGGTTGAGATCAGCGCAAGCTACCAGGATGAATCGGCGGTCGGTGTGAGCCTCGCCCCATTCCAACGCGCGCAGCCGGGCAGTCTGCAAGTCCCATAATTCGAGACCATCCAGGATGCGCAGGTAACGCCGCTGCACCTCGCGCAGCACCCGCCAACGGGGCGCATCGGGATGATTCTTGCCGAGCACCTTGATTACCTGGTCGAATTCCACGCACTCGCTGGCCAGGTCTCGGTGCAGTCGCGCCAACGTCCGTGCCAGTTCGTGCCAACTCGCTTCGGCTTCCTCCCCGGGAATCGCCGCCACCAGTTCCCGCAGCTTGGCTGGTGGGGTTTCCTTCAGCGCTTGGACCCACGCCAATTCCTGGACCATGTCCGACGCAAAAGAATGCTTTGCCGTGTACAGCGTCTCCGGAAACGCTCCGATGGTTATCGTTTGGGGGGGAAACAAGGCCGCGCCCTCCGAGGCAGCCCGTTCCACCATCAACTCCTGCAACCGGCGGCACGCTGAACTGGTCGGCAGAACGAGCACGATTTCGTCCATCCGCCAGACACCATCCCTGAGAAAACGTTCTACCAATCGGTCTACGACCGTGTGCAAAACCGGCCGATCCAAACCCAGAAAATGGCGGCTGACCTGGGATTTTTCTGCTGCGATAGTCGATCGAGATTCCATGTGGATCAACTCCAGTGAAGAACGAGGGGATTGCAAGGCTGACGACCAGTTCTCCAATATCGCGGTCGCTCGGACACCTTTGGTCCCTACGGGGCGGAAATTTTTTTCCCGCAGGCAATCACTGCGGACGATCAAAGGTCGTCATCGTCGTCTTCATCCCGATCGGGGTGCAGCGGATCATCGGCGTCGAAAAAGAAATCCCCCAACCCCAGGGGCATCGCCGAGTCGCGGGATCGCCCGGAGCGGCGTCTGGCCAGCGATTCCAGGTCCAACGCGTCCTCCCCCAAGCAATACTCCAGTGCCTCGCGCCAGGCCTGATCCTGACTGATCGGGTGCTCGGCATCCTGCGCCAACCGTTTAAGGGCATACCGCAGAAGGTTCAATCCGTCGCGGGCCGAGAAATCCAGTTGCAACTCGTGCGACCGCTGTAAGAAATCGACCGTCATCGCCAACATCTGCGGCTCAGCAAACGGCAGGTGATACTGCAGAATTGCCAATTCGTCCTGCCGGTTGGGAAATCCCAGCGGCAGACTGGGCTGCAACCTGCTGAGGATGTAATCAGGGATTTCGTACGTCGAGTCGTCCTGGTTCATCGTCACCGCACAGCGGAATTCGCGGTCGGCCGGGATAACGATGCCGGCCACGATCGATTCCACATAGCGGCGCTGATCCAACAGAGGGGCCAGGCTAGCCCACGACTTCTCGTTCATCCGATTGCCTTCGTCCAACACGCAGACGCCCCCGCGAATCATGGCGGTTACCAGCGGCGAAGCATGATAGGCAATCTTCCCGTCGCCACTCAGCACGGGAGTCACCAACAGATCCTCGGGCCGTGTATCGGCCGTGCACTGAAAGACATACAACTCTTGACCGCGCACACGGGCCGCCGCCATGGCCAGAGCTGTCTTGCCGATCCCCGGAACGCCGACCAAACGTGGAGTCAACGGCAGGTCCGTAGCGTCTACGGTCAACCAACAAGCCAACAACTGCTTAAGCACTTCGCGTTGGCCGATCCACTCCGCATCATTTTGCATCGGAGAGGACAAATGCAATTGCACACCATCGATTTCCACGATCCGATCGGTCATTGAACGTCCGTTCTCTTAATGCAATAAACGTCCCCGCAGGGGCGACGAAACAGATAAGATACTTCACCCTAAACTGGGGTGAATGCAAAGCTGGCGGGTACACCAATCTAGCCGGTGCGACACGGCGCAACAACAGGATCGACACACGGAGATCCTCTGTGCCTGCCCCCGCAGCTACGCTGGCGCCGTAGGTACACGGGCTCCGTACGCTCTCAGGCTCCATCGGAGACCGGAATTCGCCTGCGACAGGAATCCGGCCGCGGGGGGATGCCGAGCCGAGGCCGAACGCGCATGCTACCGAGTCGTCAGCCAGCCACTGGCTTGCATCCATTCGCGGCAACGGTCCGGCCAGGTAGTGACGGGCTGATCCGTCCGCCGCAATCCATATCCATGGCCACCACTGGGATACAAGTGGATTTCGCACGGCACGTTCGCTTGCTTTAGCGCCAACCCCATCCGCAGAATGTTCTCGGGGCCTACCCGATCATCGAAGGCCATCGTCAAGAACATCGGTGGCGTGTTCGCATCCACGGGCAGATCCGGTGCCACCCACCGCTCACAACCCGGATCGTTCTTATCATATAGATACGCTGGATAAACCAGCACCGCAAAGTCGGGGCGGCACGGGACCGTATCGACCGCATCGACCGCCGGATAAACGCGCTTCGCATAGTTCGTGGCAGCCCGGGCCGCCAGGTTTCCCCCGGCTGAGAATCCGAGGATGCCTATTCGCTGAGGGTCGATCCCCCACTCTGCCGCATTGTTCCGCACCAAGGAGATGGCTCGTTGGGCGTCCATCAGCGGTTCGACGGGGCGATCGGACCCCGGCGGACGCGGAACGCGGTATTTCAACAACACGGCATGAACGCCAATCGACTGCAACCACTGGCACACTTCCGTCCCTTCCAAATCGTATGCCAGAATGTGGTACCCGCCGCCGGGACAAACGATCACGGCTGGCCCATCGCCGCTGTCCCGGTTAGCCCGAAACAGAGTAATCATCGGCTGGGAAACGTGGCCCAATCGCATGACGCGCCGCCCGGCTACCTGTCGCCCCTGCGAATCGTCCGTCGTATCAACCTCCGGCTGATCCGTCACCCATCCGGGAGGAGCGCTGGGCCACAGCAGGACCTTTTCATCACCCAGTAAGCGGGGGTCGACATCCGTCGACTGGGCCATCGCAATTGCCGTCGGACCGAGCAAACATACGACGCTAACCAAACCGCTGGACACCAATCCCCGCCGGAGGATCGGTCCGCCCTGCCTCGCTTTGCCCGTTCGGCGACGGCCACAAAGTCCAGAAGAAAACGCTTGCATTTACCCTCTCCTATCGTGATTCCTGATTTGCTTCATTTGTTTCGGGGAACTCGTCCAGGCGATCCTTCGTCCAGCGTTCGCCGGGGCCGGCTATTGCCGTTCACCCCCGCCAAAGACCTGACGTCACCATCCATTGCGGCCCATCGCTATCGGCGCTGATGCTCGTCACCCCGGCGATCACCCCCACGCACAACCTTCTCGCAGTATATCGA
>RFIQ01000234.1 GCA_003695565.1 Planctomycetota bacterium
GTGGCGGTGGCCGATCTCTACATGAACCGGTGCAATAGCTTGCGGGCCGCGATGTCCAAGCGGCATCCCGATAAAGTCGACCTTCCCGACGAGCGCATGTACGCCGGATTGGATGCCTACAAGAAAATCCTGGACGACCCCAGCATCGATGTCGTCCTGTTGACCACCTCGCCCGGATTCCGGCCCTACCACGTGCGGGAAGCCGTGCAGGCAGGCAAGCACGTCTTTGCGGAAAAACCATCCTGCGTCGACCCGGCGGGGTACCGCATCTGTTTGGAAGCCGACGCCATGGCCCGCCAGGCCGGCACTGCTATCGTTACCGGCACGCAATACCGCCGCCAGGTCAACTTCATCGGCGCCGTCGACCAGATTCGGGCTGGCGCCATCGGGGATATCGTCAGCGGCATGACGCGATACTGTTCCAACGGCATCTGGTATCGCGGACGGCAACCGGGCATGAGCGACGCCGAATACCAGATGTACAATTGGATGCACTTTATTTGGCTCAGCGGCGACCAGATCGTCGAGCAGGCCGTGCACAACATCGATGCCATGAACTGGGTGATGGACAGCCCCCCCGTGCTGGCATTCGGGTCCGGCGGCCGATTCACTCGCCCGGAAGACAGCGAGATGTGGGACAGCATGTCCATCGACTACGAGTACCCGGGTGGCCGGTTGGTCTCCTTCATGTGTCGCCAGATTCCTGGCGCGGCCAGCGACAATGACACCATCATCTATGGGACCGAAGGCAATTGCTACATCGGATCGTTCAGCCGCGGTTCCTACATAACGGATCGCAACGGCAAAGAGATCTGGAGAATGGAGGGAAGCATTTCCGACGCGTACCAACAAGAGCACCGTGATCTGATCCAGTCCATCCGCGACGATCGCCCCATCGTCGAATTGAAGCAAACGGCGGACAGTTCTCTGACCGCTGTGATGGGTCGGATGGCGGCCTACACCGGCCAACGCGTGACTTGGGATTTCGTGACGAAGGAATCGCAGCTCGACCTGTTCCCTAAGAATCTGACCTGGGATGCCGACTTGCCGGATCCCCAGTACGCCATCCCCGGCAAGACCAAACTGATTTGAGTCCAGCTTCGGTGGCAACACACAGGTGGGCGCGGCGGGCGTCCTGTTCGCCGTGCCGCCGCGCCGCGTTGCTGTCGACTCCCGGCCAGTCCCCCACCCATTTGACCTCATGTGCTGAACATCAGCTATCGAGCTACCGGTGAATACGCTGCCATCGGACGAGTCCAACCGCATTCTCCAGCAGTGGTTCGAGCGGTTGGGCGTTGCCAGCGACGCATCGGACGGACCGGCCGAGCGCTCCGATGAACACGATGCTGCGCGGGAAGAATCGCCGCCCACGGAAACGCTGCTGCTCTCGATCCAACGCCCGTTGATGGCGTGCGAGTTCGAGGTGTTGCTGAACCAGCACCAGTACAGCCAGGGGCCGGCCGCAGCGATGGCCGCCCTGGATCGCGTTGAACACATCGAACGGCTTCTCAGCGTTTATCGGCCGGATAGCGAATTGAGTACGCTCAACCGCTTCAGTGCTCAACGGGCCGTGTCGTTGTCGGTCGAGACGTTGACCTTGTTGCAATTGGCCCGCGACCTGTGGCGGATCACCGGCGGTGCTTTCGACATTACCGCAGGGAGTTTGTCCGAAGCTTGGGGATTCTCGCGTCGGCAAGCTCGCATGCCCAAGGAGGAGGAGATTCAACAAGCCCTCTGCCAGGTCGGTCAAGCCCTTCTCGAAATCGATCCGCAGACCTCGACAGCGCGGTTGCTGCGGCCAGGCGTGCGGGTCAATCCCGGCGGAATCGGGAAGGGATATGCGCTGGACCGTGCTGCCAGGTTGATGCGAGACCGCGGAGTGCACGATTTTCTTTTTCACGGGGGCAAGAGTTCGGTTCTGGGGGTAGGACACCGCCAGCATCCGGACACCGGCGGAGGATGGTTGGTCCGGGTAAACGACCCGTTGCGCGAGCAACAAACCCTGGGTAGCATACGTTTGCGCAATCGCGCGCTGGGAACCAGTGGGTCGGGAAAGCAGTTCTTTCACTATGGCGGCCGCCGCTTCAGCCATATCATCGATCCGCGCACGGGCTGGCCCGCCGAGGGGCTGCTGAGCACCACCGTGGTGTGCCCCAGCGGCGCGATTGCCGATGCCCTGGCCACCGCATTTTTTGTCATGGGATTGGAGGCTGCCGCCGACTTCTGTGCGCGACATCCATCGATCTCCGCCATTCTGGTCGCTCCTGGAGCGGGACGTCCGCAGATCCATACCTTCAATACCAACGACGACCTGTGGCAACCGGATCCCGCTTACGCGACGCAAACCGAGCAGTGATTCAGTACCTGATTTTTCGGAGTTGACGATGCCAACAAGCAGCAGTACCGACCAGCACCGTCAGGCAGCACCGAATCGCCTGGCATTCGCGGTGTTGACGATGAGCGACACGCGGACCCTGGCCGAGGACCGGTCTGGAACGCTGATCGTCGAGTCGATGCAGGCCGCCGGACATTCCTTGGTGGCCCACGAAATCGTGCGCGACGAGCCAAGCGATATCTGCGCGGAGGTCGGTCGGTTGTGCGCGCACCGCCCCCTCGACGCGATCATCACCACCGGTGGCACAGGCATCGCACCGCGCGATCAGACTCCCGAGGCGATCCGGCCCCTGTTGGATGTCGAGATACCTGGGTTCGGCGAGATGTTTCGCATGCTGAGCTGGGATGAGATCGGACCAGCCACGATGCTCAGCCGCGCGTTTGCCGGCCGCATCGGATCGGTCCTGATCTTCTGCCTGCCCGGTTCCACCGGTGCGGTGCGTCTGGCCATGGAAAAGTTGATCGTCCCCGAGCTGCCGCATCTCGTCCACCACAGCCGCTGAGTTTTGGAGATACCTTGCCGGTCCCCGCGCAAGGCCTAGGCGAGTGCGGCGATGGCTCGAGTGCGGGGACGCGCGTTGGCAACCCGTACCGCCACGGACGGATTACCGCGGCTTGACAAACAGCGCGCGATAGACGGGCTGGTCGTGCAAGCGGGCCCGACGCTCAAAGTGCGTTGTGTAGTCCATGGTATGCTCGGCCGCTCGCTGGGGAACATAATGTGGACCTTCCAATCGCGTATGGTCCATGACCATCCCACAAACATGCTCGTAGTAATCCAACACATCGGTCCAGAAATGAAAACAGCCGCCCGGCACTAGTACGCGGACGATGTCCTCCAGCGTCTGTTCGGTCAATACTCGGCGTTTCTTGTGTTTGTTGCGCCACCAAGGGTCGGGAAAGTAAACGTGAACTCCCACCACGGCAGCATCTGGAACCGATTCCTGCAAGAATCGCTTGGCATCGGCACGCAAGACGATGGCATTGGAAATCCCGTGCTTGTGCAGGCGCTGTGCAGCCCGATTGGCAAACTTGGCCGCCAACTCCAGTCCCACAAAGAAATGGCTGGGCGTCTCTGTCGCAGCGGTTTGCAGGAAGAGCCCCTTGCCCGATCCGATCTCCAGTTCCACCGGCCGCTCGTCTGGGACCAGCTCCCGCCACTCCACGCCGCCCCGCAGCGCATCGCGAGCCTGCACGCGTGGCGCGGAATGAGACGTCGTGCTAGGTGGGAGGTTCGAACCCGAAGCATCGCGGGTACGGTCGTTCATTGCTTCGCATCCATTTGGCGGTCGCACATTCTAAGTCAGGCAGACTTCGATGGTCCCCAGTGTCGTCGCTCACACCCCGCCGCCTGCCGCGCATCGTCCCCTGCCGGGCAGCGGTGGCAGGAGGGGCAGGCGCATTTCGCGGGGGAGAACGCACACTATAATAGGCGGCCGTCCCAGATTGACAATCGACGGTTCGCGCATCGCTCATTCTGAAAGGAGAGCCCCTGTCGTGAAATTCGCCCTGTGCAATGAAATGTTCGGAGAGATGCCTTGGCCCCAGTCCTTGGAAATCACGCGCCGCTACGGGTACACCTGTTGGGAACTGGCTCCGTTCACGCTGGGGGCGCCGCCGTCGGAACTCAGCCAGCCTCGGCGGCGGGAAATCGAGCGAGAAATCCGGTCGGCGGGCATCGACATCATCGGTCTGCACTGGCTGCTGGCCAAGACGGAGGGATACCACTTGACGACGGACGACCGCGAAACGCGGCGGCGCACGGCGGAGTACCTGGCCGATTTGGCCCGTCTGTGCCGTGAATTAGGGGGATGGGTGATGGTGCTGGGTTCGCCCCAGCAACGGAACTTTCCCCCCTCGATGACGCATGACCAGGCCGAGGCGAACGCCATCGAGGTCATCGAACAATTGCTGCCCACACTGGAGGAAACCCAGGTGACCCTGGCGCTGGAACCTCTGGGCCCGGCCGAGGGCAATTTCTGGAATCATGCTTCACAGGCTATCGCTGTCATCGAGCGACTCCAGTCTCCCTGGGTGAAGTTGCACCTGGATTGCAAAGCCATGAGCTCGGAAGATCGCCCTATTGCGGACGTCATCCGCTCCAGCGCGCAACATTTGGTGCACTTCCATGCAAACGACCCGAACTTACTCGGTCCCGGCATGGGAGAGCTCGATTTTCTCCCCATCTTTGCCGCGCTGCGCGACATCGGTTATGACCGCTGGGTCAGCGTCGAGGTGTTTGACTACTCGCCCGGTCCCGAGACGATCGCGCGGCAGAGCATGGAGTGCATGCAGCGCTGCCTGGCCGCGCTGAAGTGATCGCCGTCGCGCCCAGTGACCGTGCGATCGAGAAAAGGCTTCAGCCGCCCCGTCGCGCAGCGGCTGCCCGGTGGCATCGACGATGGACCAACCGCCATGATGTCGCGCCAGGAGAAGAAAAGCGTCGTCCTGATAGACCAGCTCCCAATCGGCAAACCGGTCCCGCGCCGCGACGGGCAACTCCTCCAGTGTCCCTGGCCAATCGCCCAACAATTCTGCAACCTTCGCTTGGCGGTGCACCAGTATCGCATCCGCACCATAGCGCAACGGAATATCCCACCATCCGGCTTCGGCATCCAGGAACACGTTATGGTCGCGCATGACGTGATCCTGGTAGGCGACTTCGTACCGACCATCGAAGCTGACCAGCACATCGGGAAACAGCTCCCATGACACGTACGCACCAACATGGAAGGGCGTCATCAGCCGTCCGCGGAACTGGTGCTGCTTCAGGTAGTCGACCGCCTGCACGGGAAAACAGGCCGTGGAATACAACGGCTGGGGCGGCAAAGTCGGGCGCCAGAAATGATGATACACTGCCCAGGTACCGCAGACCAACACGATGGCCACTGCCACCCTTCTGCACAACGCCGTGCGCGATGCCATCCAGGCGATCCACCGTCGGCCCCACGGCGTGTGCGTGAACCAGGCAGGCACGTATGCAATCCAGCACAATCCGAACAGTGATCCGTGTCGGATGTGCTTGATCGTCATCCAACCGGCCAAAGCCAGGAATGCAGCGCCGCGTCGGCGAACCAGCCGATTGTTCCACACGGAATAGCCGGCCAGCACCATGGCGATGCAAAATAAGGCCACGGTCCATCCCGGCGCATACGTATGCCACAACGGTTGCCACTCGCGAATCAGCGGCCGGTCCATGCGAATCGCGCGGATTAGGTACGGTACGTACTGCCATCCATACGGATTGATCAGCGGACACAGAGCGGCGGCAGGTGCGGCAGCCCACAAGTGCCATGTGTCACGCCACACGGCGGCCTGCGAACGATGTCTCAACCAACTGGTTGTCACGCGCTCCACACCATGAAACGCCATCATCCCCAGTCCGACGACGAAACCGGCATGCATGTTCAACCAGGCGATTAACATCACCAGCCATCCCAGCACCCAGGCCCGGCGCCCGCGCCAGTCCCATTCTTGCATCCACAATTGCATCGCCAGGAATAACAACGTGAACAGTTGTGCCCGCAACGTTGCAAAACCGACCCAGAAAACGGGGAAGGCGATTCCCGACAGCGCGGCGAATACCAGCGGATGACATCCGCGCATCCGCGCCACGCGGTACAGCAGACACCACATCAACAGCACGACCGAAAACTTGAGCACTGCCAACCCGTGGACGCCCCAGCCGGTCCCGATCGTGGCGAAGTACAGCACCGCACCGGTGCCCCATTCATGATGCACTGTGGGGTAGACCGTAGGTGAAAATGCAAAGATCTCGCGCTCCGGCACAACGCCCTGCAGCAGAGCCTCGCGAAACAACGCCATTTCGTGGAATGCATCATGCGTTATCTCATGCATCCGCGCGATGTAGGCGATGAAGCCGACCAGCAGAGCTGCCATCAACCAGCCAGCCAACCGCACGTCGCGCCCGGCCCCCATGCGCAGGTTCTGCCGCAGCCAGCGAAGTTGTCGATTTGTAGTGTCGGTTTGATGCATCTCAGCCACGGGCGGTGCGTGTCGTCCTCTCCAATTCCCGCACAACAATAGCATTCCCCCGAACCCTTACGGCGGATGGATGGTCCAGGAAGCCGGTCGACGTGCATGGCGGCCAATACGATCGCGCACGTTGTGCTGATCATGCCGATCGGAGGTGCGGTGCGCCTACGACGCCTCCCGGGCTCTCCCCCGTCGCCGCCCATCCCCGCCGCCCGGACTTTACGAATCGGCTTTGGGAAGCTGATACAGATCGGCCTCGACCGGCGTCTTGATCTGATCGACCAAAGTGAACCGGAACTGTGGAGACAACAAGGGACGGAAACGAGCCATCGCCTCACGAGGCGAAAAACGCTGCAGCATGTCGGCCAACTCTTCCAACGATTGCATCAATTCGCCCCACTCCTGCGATCCCGCCTCAGTGATGTCCTCGAAGAAGTCGCGCATGCGCTCCAGCAAGAAATTCGGTTTGCTGCCCTCGTACACGATCAACACATCCTCTCCCGCATAGTAGAGCTCCAGCCCACGGGGAGAGAAATCGATCAAGTGCTGCTCGATGGCGATTTGCCACTCCCGCTGTACTGCATTGATCTCCTGGCGCGTGGGGGTGGCTCCCTGGGCCTCCAATACGGTGCGAATCTCTTCTTCCGTCAAACCGCCCCGTTCGATGTGATATTGCATTTCTCTGCGATGCGCTTCTTCGAAGAACTCCGCCACGTGCTGAGAATCGATCGGCACCACATCCTGACCTTCCATCAGTTTCCGGCAAGCCTTCCACATGCGCTGGATCAAACCGTGAGTCTTTCCCAGCACGCCGGGATAGTGCTTGC
Source organism: Planctomycetota bacterium (assembly GCA_003695565.1). GTDB lineage: Bacteria > Planctomycetota > Planctomycetia > Pirellulales > Pirellulaceae > Aureliella. Next base: position 7,218 of record RFIQ01000234.1, read on the forward strand.
CGACCGCGTCGGCCGGCAACCGCACTGTTCCGTTGGGCGGGTTGCTGACCCCACCTCGGCGTCCGTCTTTCAATTGCCAACAGAATTCGACGTATGCAGGTTCATTCGGGGACGGCCAGCGCAACGCGGCCACAACCCGGCGATCGGAGCTGAGCAAGACCAGTACCCTTTCAAACCCCATTTCCTCGATGACAAATTCACCACAACGACGAAATCCTTGCCGCTGCAACCAATCGACCGCGCGCTGCTCCGCAGCGGTAAGCTCCAAGGGGTCGAGCGAACATTCCAAATGAATCGTCATCGGCGGCACCAACGATTCTTCTTCATCTTCGCCGAGATATTCGTCGTCGAGGTTGTCGATGTCCTCGAGGTGTTGCTCCAGCAGCTCCTCCATCTCTCTAACGGACTTGGGCATGCGGAACTTGCGGTTGATATAGACGAGCAAAGCAATGTACCACAGCACCACCGCACCGATGGCCAGTACAACCAGCGCTCCGATGCAGGCGAGCGAATACACCAATAGGTTGAACATGGCCACGCCCCCGGACATCGTAACGCTTATTCCCCCAAGCCGAAGAATTGATTCTACGGATAACGTCGAGCCAGGGAATATGGTTTCTCAGAGTCTGGCCGCGCAGTGAACCGTGCGATTCCCCGCGCCTTGCACTCGCTGAGTGCAGGCCACGTGGGTCCCTTTCGCCGAAAGGGGCTCCTACGCCGCCGCCATCATCCAGCAGATGCAAGCCACGTATGCCCTTACCCCACCTCCCCCGTGAGCCATTATCCATGACGCTCCGCGATTACAATCCTCTTCACGGGGGAGGTCGGCGGCGATCTATTGTCTGAGCATTCGCTGGCTGTCCTTCGCGCCTACTTTGCCCGCCGCCGGGAGGGGGCTCATGCGAATCGCGATCGGGGCTGCGCCACTCAGATGCGCGCATCCCCCATCGCACCCGCCGCCCCGAGCTTCATTCGCCGGATGCACGCCACGTTGGA
>RFIQ01000235.1 GCA_003695565.1 Planctomycetota bacterium
CAGTAGGGGGGGGGGGTTGCACTGCCGCTGTCCAGGCTCGTGGTCTGAGTCCTGGAATTCGTCAAGGCGGAAGCTGGCCGTACCGAATTTCCGTCCTCGCCGCCTTTATCCATGGATGGACAGTTCTTGTGGGGGGTACGGTGTGTGATAGGGTCATCCTCCGCTTCGATATCGGGCTTTAGGGAACTTTTGAGGTCCTGAACCGCTCCAACGTGGCAAAGCGAGGGAGCGTGTACGTGGAGCTCTTGTCCGCGTCTTCCAAGGCTCTGTCGGTGCCATCGACAAGTCTAGGGGACCTGTTGGCAAGCCCTGGTCGTGTGGAAATGCGGATATTCGGATGGGATTGTTTCGGTGGGATGGTTTGGATGCGCTAGGACGCCTGGTCGCATTGCGAAGCAGATTCGGTTTTTATCGTCTGCCGGGGTCTGGTAAGGCCTGGTGCCCGTCCCGGGGTTGAACAGATTCGTTGAATTTGTGGCTATCCCAATTACAATCCAAGTTCGCACTTCCTATTTTCCCTAGAGCTCCCAAGCACCCCTTCTTCGCCTTTTTCCAGGTGAAGAGCAGAGAATCGCTGCATTTTGAACTCATCTAATGCGGGATTAAGGGCTGGCCTTAGCTACCTAATCGCTGTTTTCCAGCACTCCGTCGAGAGGTTTTTTCATGGCGACGTGTGGATTGTCGACTTCGCGTAAATTGTTGGCTCGTAAGCGTTTGCACAAGCAGCTCAAGGCGCGGCGGGCGTTCGTGGAAACGCTTGAGTCGCGGCAGTTGTTGGCGGTGGGGCCACAACTGTTGGGCATTCAGCCGAATTCGGGCGATCTACTCGAGAGCGGCGAGGTGCTGAATGTTTCGCCGCACGAGCTGGTATTTCGTTTCGACGACAGTGCCGGGATCGACCCCAATACGCTGGATGGGATTCGGGTCATTCGCAGTGGGGATGGTGTATTCGAGCGGGCTTCGGCCGCAACCGATTTCGGGACCAATGGTCAAACATTGGTGGAATTTTTTGCTGCGGAAGCCGGGGAAGAGGGCAATGGATTGCAGGTCCGATTCACCTCGGCCGTGCGTAGCGATACGCGTGCACCGATCGTGCGCGTCGCTGGCCGCGTGATCGATGTGGAGTTGAATTCGAATCCCGTGCTGGAGACGCGGGTAGAGGATCTGTTGAACGTTTTTCGCCGCGATTCGCAAACGCCGGCAACGCAATTGGTCTATGCCTTGCGGCTCCGCGGGTCGACAACCATCGGTATCGGAGCGAGCGGTGCTAATCGCACCTTGACGCTGACCGGTGCCAATGCTGCCAAGGCGGCCACCAACTTCGGCGTCTCCAATACGTTGGAAGTCCGGTTTATCGCCAAGGAGGCCGGCAATGCCGGTTTGGGGATATCGATTAACGTCACTGCGCGGGATCGAGGAGGGGCTGGCAATCCGATTGTCACCGTTGTGGGCAAGGCGATCAACGTCGAAGTCAATAGCAACCCGCGATTCCCCACCACGGTTCAGGAGTTTGTCGATGCCTTGAATGCCAGCGATTCGCTCTCCTCGGCCCTGCTGGAGGCCCGGCTGGTTAGCGGTTCTGGTGCCATTCGCATCGGCACAGCGCCGACGACCTACTCGCCGATCAAGTTATCGGGGGTATCCGATATCGAGGTCACACCGGCCTACGTGGGGATGGGGGACACCAATCGCGAAGTCATCATGCGGTTCGCCGAGACGCTGCCCGACGATCGCTATCGCATCGAGATTCTGGGGCAAGGCGTGCGCACGCTGCGCAACGAAAATGGCGAGGCGTTCAACAGTGGCCTGTCGCGATCCATACCTTTCGAGCTCGACTTGGGCGCGCGGATCGAGTCGATCGTTCCCCAGCCGGTAACGCGGACTCCCAGTGGTGGGCTGCAACAGCAGCGGAATCTGATCGATGTCTACTTCAATGATGATGACCTGGTAGACCTCTCACGAATCGCCACCGTGAATGGCATATCCGTCAATGACTTGCGCAACCAGCGTGTCCCCTTCTTTCTGGAAACGTCGGACACGATCGTATTCAACGGCGGCGGGAGTGCTCCCAGCGTGCTCAATCCCGAGTTCTATCAGTTGTTCCACACAGCCGACACGTTAACCAACGCTGATGACACGCGACTGTTGCCCAGCTCGGTGCGGTATTTTCCCGATGCCGATCGCGTGACTTTGACGTTCAATCGAAACCTGGACGAGTTGGTCGATCCGAATTCGTCGCAACCCCTGGCGCCGGCTCAATTGCGATTGCGGATCGGCACCAACGAGGCCCAGGCTGGGGCTCCGGTAGTGATCACGCCGGCGTCCGAACCGGGCGATGCCTTTTCTACCGCCACGGATCTTTCCGCTCAGTGGACGCCGGGAGCCGGCGGTTCGCAGTCGGCAATCATCACTTCCAAGATCGAAAACGAAACGCCGTTCGTGCTGGATTTTCCCGGCGCCAATGACGAACCGGGCAACCGGCAAGTGCGCTACCAGCAGCATGTGGTCGGCGGCGACACCCAGGATGGGACGGCGACCGTGTTGTACAACTTCCAGGGGATTCTGGGCACCCTCGGTAACAACACGTTGCTCAACGCAATCACCGAGCAGCAGAAGGTGCGCGTGCGCGAAGTCATGTCGCTGTACGAGAAGTACCTGGGAGTCCGTTTCGTGGAAACGGAAAGCGAGGGGCTGACCATCGCTGTGGGTGACATGCGGGCCGTGGTTCCCGATGATGGCGTCAACGAACTGAATGCCCCTGGCGCGCCCTTTTACGAAATCGGCAGCTTGCTGGCCACAGCGGGGCCGGCTGCGGTGATGGACAGCCAGGACTTCGATCAGTCGGACGAGAACGAGTTTGGTGGCAAATTCCAGCGCGCCGTGATGCAGGCCGTGGGGCGCCTGTTGGGAATCGGGCTGAACGAAGAGTCCGCGGATTTCAATATCCAAAAGAGCAGCTCCATCGTGGCGCCCGGAGTTGGCAGCGAGATCGTCCTGCCCGGCGACGCCGATATTCTGCACGGGCGTTTTCTGTACCGCCCCGACAGCACCGACATCGATCTGTATCAGTTCAGTGTTCCCGTCGACGGCCGAATCACCATCGAAGCATTTGCCGAACGGCTGAGCGGCCAGAACAATCTGCTCGATACGCAGATTCGCTTGTTCCAGCAAAACGACCAGGGGCAGTGGGTGGAAATTGCTGCCAACGACGACTACTACAGCAGCGATTCCTACATCGAACTGGACTTGGCGCAAGGCAACTACATCGTCGGTGTCAGCGCCAGCGGCAACGACGGGTACGATCCGACAATTCCCGGTACGGGGATCGGCGGGCGCTCGCAGGGTGACTACCAGTTGCGGATGGATTTCCGTCCGCCCGCCGATGCGGTCTTGCGGGATGGCACCGGGACCGCCGTGGATGGGGATGCCGATGGAAATCCAGGTGGCATCTTCAATTTCTGGTTCCGCCCCTCGGGGCCCAACAATACGCGTTTCGTCGACAAATCGGCACCGGCCGGGGGTAACGGTTCCCTGGCTGCGCCGTACAAGAACATCAAGGACGCGCTGGCAGCCGCTCAGCCCGGTGACGTGGTGCGCATCGTCGGAAACGGTGGGGCCGATGGCAATCTGGGGACTCCCGCCGATAACCTGGCGTACGAGATCGGTTTTGATTCCTTAGGGCGTCCGCTGCCCGACGGTGCCACTTTCGATGTGCCCCGAAACGTAGCGGTGATGATCGATGCCGGAGCCATTCTGAAGATGCGCCGTTCGCGCGTGGGTGTCGGCAGTACTTCGGTCAGCGTCGACCGCAGCGGGGGGAGCCTGCTGGTGTTGGGAACACCGGTCCTGGTCGATGGGACGGGCCGTATCGTGACCGACAGCGCCGGTGACCCGGTAGCCGGCAGCGTTTATTTCACCAGTGCCAACGACGCTTCGCTGGGCAAGAACGCCAATCCATCGGTGGTTGGTTCCGCGCCGCGTCCCGGCGATTGGGGAGGCATCGATTTCCGCAATCGGATCGACGGCTCCGATCCCAATCGTTCGATGCCCGAGGAATTGGGGCAGTTCAACAACTACGTTGCGCACGTCGATGTGCGCTACGGCGGTGGACAGGTCGTGATCGACGGGGTTTCGCAATCCGTTGCGCCGGTGCAAATGATCGACGCCCGCCCGACCGTGGCATACAGCACCATCCAATTCAGTGCCGACGCGGCCATGAGCGCTACGCCGAACAGCTTTGCCGAGACGAATTTCCGTGCTCCTATGGCCAACCCGAGCGACAACTTTACGCTCGACTACGATCGCGTCGGTCCAGAGATCACCGGCAACCGGGTTGTGAACAATTCAATCAACGGACTGCTGGTGCGGGTCCGCACGCCGGCCGGAACGCAAGTGGAGAAGATGACCGTCCAAGGACGTTTCGATGATACCGATATCGTCCACGTGCTGCCCGAAAATCTGGAGATCTCCGGAACTCCGGGGGGGGCCATCCAGGACCCCACTACGGGTGATTTTGTCAATCGGCTGGATGCCCGCTTGGCGATCGATCCCGGCACGGTCGTCAAGAGCGAGGGTTCCCGCATCGACGTGACCATGGGAGCTCAATTGATCGCCGAGGGGGTCGACGGTACGCCGGTGGTATTCACCTCGATCAACGATGTCCGCTACGGAGCGGGAGGCACGTTCGATACCGCCAATCGATCGGGCGCCCAGCAAGCGGACGCTGGAGACTGGGGCGGTATCTATGTAGGGCATACGTCCACCACCAGCCTGGATCATGCCGTGGTTGCCTATGGCGGGGGTACGACACGAATCGAAGGTGGATTTGCTGATTTCAACGCGATTGAAATTCATCAAGCCGATGCGCGAATCGCCAACTCCCGCATCGAATTTGCGGACCTAGGGACCAAGACGTCCACCGACCCCCAGCGGGCCGGTCGGATGCCAAATGCCGAGGCTGCTATTTTCATCCGCGGCGCTCAGCCCGTACTGGCCAACAACATCATCTATGACAATCTGGGGCCGGCGATCAGCATCAACGTCGGTTCGCTCAACTCCGATTACGTCGATGATCGCGGTCGCGCGACAGGTCGGTTGGATCGCGTGGACAACGTGGTTGGAAATCAAGGCCCGTTGGTGGTCGGCAATCACGTCGACAACAACGACATCAACGGCCTGGTGGTTCGCGGTGGCGAATTGAGCACGACCGGCGTGTGGGATGACACGGATATCGTGCACGTCGTGCGGGATGAGATCATCGTGGGAGATGTGCAGCATAGCGGTGGCCTGCGTTTGACCAGTTCGGATGACGAAAGTCTGGTGGTGAAACTGGGCGGGGGCAATGCCGGATTTACGGCCACCGGCGTCCCGCTGGACAATGCCGATCGCATCGGCGGTGCGGTACAAGTGATCGGAAATCCAGATTATCCCGTCGTATTGACATCGATCGATGACTGCTCGGTCGGTGCGGGCTTCACCGTCGGCGGTGTTCATCAAACGGACACCAACAACACGGGATTCTGCTCCGGCGAATCTACTGGTCCCGACTTCGTCGATGTAATTGTGGTGATGGACGAATCGGCTTCGATGGGATTTGCCCAGCAGTTCGCCATCGGAATGATCCAGGATTTGGATACTGCGCTGCGTACGGCGGGCATCGGTAACAGTGCGGCCGGTCCCAACTTGTTCGGATTGGTCGGTTATGGGAACTTCAATCAGGTTCCACGTTCGATCCCAGTGGGAGCCGGGGGCGCTTTGTTTGGCACCTCTCAAGAATATGCCATCGCCTCGCAGCAGTTGGTTTCCAACGGTGCGATTGAAGACGGGTACCAGGCGATCCACTTTGCACTGGACAACTATACCTTCCGCGACGGGGCTGAGAAGTTCATCATTCTGGTCACGAACGAAGACCGGGACGTGGTGGATGCATCGCTCGACTTTAACAATACGTTAGCTAAATTGCGTGCCAACGACGTGACCCTGGAAGGCATCGTCAGCGCTCGCTTTTTGGATGCCCAGGGCAACACGGCATTGGCACTGGACGCCCAGTCCAATGCCTATCTGGAAGACGGTCAGGGTGGGTTCATCGTCACGCCCAACGGTAGCGTATCACCCAACATTTTCGATACGACGGTGACCGACTACGTGGATATGGTGTTCGAGACAAATGGTCTCGCCGGAGATATCAATCAAATCCAGGCTGGTGGCTTGACGGCTCAAAGCTTCGGTAGTGCGATGGTCAGCTCGATCGTCGTACAGGCGGGGGGCAATCCAGCGCGTCCCGGTGATTGGCGCAGCGTTAAACTGGATGCTTTCAGCAATGATCGGAATGTAGCTGCGTTGAATGAAGGCGAATCTCCGCTGTCGTCTGCGCCGGCGGCCAACGATTCACCGGCCAGCGGGCAGTTTCTGGGCGGGTTGGCGCCGAATGAGAAGTCGGGTGACGAGAATCTGCGATTGGGCTACCAGATCGACGGCGAGATCGCGCGACCGGGGGATGTCGATGTCTACAGCTTCCGGGCTCGTGCCGGCACCGAAGTATGGTTGGATATCGACCGCACCGACAATTCCCTGGACACGGTGATCGAGCTAGTGGATGCCAACGGCCGCACGCTGGCTTTGTCGGATAGTTCGTTGCTGGAAGAGGCTGATCCCACGCTGTTGTTTGCGGCACCGGACATGCCGGCCCAGTCGGTTAATCCGTTGCGAAGCAGCGCCAGTTTCTTCCTCCGCTCCGCCTTCGATGGTCGCCCCAAAGACCTGTATAGCACGAATCCTCAAGACGCGGGCATGCGTGTTGTATTGCCGGGAGAAGCCGGGACCGAGAACCTGTACCACGTCCGCGTCCGCAGCAGCAACCGTATGCCGGGCGATCCGCTGTCGAAGCTGTTGGACCCGGCCTCGGTCGGTAGCGGGTTGACCAAGGGTAGCTACCAGTTGCAGGTCCGCCTGCGCGAGACCGATGAGTTCCCCGGCTCCAGCGTTACCTATGCGGACATCCGATTCGCCTCGACCGGTCTGGAAGTCGTCGGCTTGCCCGGGAATTCTCCGCTGTTGGGTGAGAATGCAGAAATCTCCGAACTCGGGCCGGGTGCGCCACAGAACGACACGTTCGCGCAAGCTCAGTTCTTGGGCAACTTGTTGGAAACCAATCGGCAGGCGATCAGCGTGGCGGGCAGCATCGATGACCTCACCGATGTCGATTGGTATTCGTTCGATATCGACTATCAGAAGATTCCCACCAGCGTCCTGCGCGAGTATTTTTCGACGGTATTCGACTTGGATTACGCCGATGGTTTGGGGCGTCCCGATACGTCGATGTACCTGTTTGATCAGAACGGCAACCTGATCCTGGGTGGTCTGGCCAGCGCGTTGCTCGACGATCTGTCGAATCCCATCAACGGTGCGGACAATTCGGACTTGACGCGGGGATCGGCGGGCAATCTGGATCCGTTTATCGGCTCGTTCGAGTTGCCGGCCGGTCGGTATTTCCTGGCCATTACCAACAGCAGCATGGTGCCGGCGGTGATGGCGGCCTACACCGATCCGAATTTCCCTGATGCCGAGATGCGGCTGGCTCCCATCGAAGGGGTGCAGTACATCGCCGAGGATCACATCGGTTTTAGCGGTGGAACGACTGCTGAGCCCCCCATCACCCCGGTCTTGTTCCCCAACAGTTCCATCGTGGATTTCAATTTGGCCGACGTGGCGTTGTATGTCAGCCAGGATGTCGGCACCGAGCTGACCAACATCTACATCGTCAATCCTTTCACGGGAGAGCGACGGAATATCGTCGGCCGTGGCGGTTTCGACGTGCAGGATATCGCCTACCGGCCCAACGGTCAGTTGCGTGCGTTCGACCGTACCTTGGAGACTCCGGCTGCCGGCAATGTCGATCTGGATACGTTGGCCGATTACATCGACATCGATCCTGGCACGGCGACCTTCACGGACATCGGCGATTTTGGAGCCGACACGAACCACCTGGAAACCGACCAGCAGGGGAACGTCACGGCGGCGGCCAGCGACGATGGTTGGAACGTCGAAGCCATCACCTTCACGACGTTCGATGGCGCCGAGCATGGTCTGGTTGCCGCGAACCGTCCCACGCCTCCAGGTGAAGTCCCAACCTATTCCTCCACGCGGTTCATTAACAACAACGGTCAACCAGGTTTTGCCCGTCCCGGTCCCAGCTACTTCACCAATGTGATCTTCGAGTTCGATGAGAATACCGGGGCCGCCATCAGTGCGCCGGGGCAGGATAAGACGGGCCTGGCGGTTGCCGCGGGAGCGGGAAGCACGATCCGCGAGCGCGCCCGCATCGAAACGTTTACCACCAATGCGCTCGGGCAAATCGTCACCGATACATCGAAATTGCTGGCCCGCGAAGTGACCCGCCCATCGGCTCTGGGGACGGCACCTACGATGGTCATCAACGACGGAGATATCTTCGTCGTGCGCGATGGGGCCAATTTCCCGACACGGTTTGAATTCGACCTGGGGCCGCAATTGCTGGTCAATTACGATCCGGCCGCGGGCAGGTTCGTCCAGGACGGCATGCAATTTACGCTCGATGGAGTGGTCTACGAATTCGACACCGGCAACGTCGTCGTCATCGACGCAGCCGATGGTTCGCAGATGACCGACGGAACCACCGTCACGATTCGAGATGCCAACGGAGTCGACCGCACGTTCGAATTCGACACGGACAACGTGCTGGCGTCGCCGTCGAATGTGCCCGTGGCGTTTTCGACCAGCAGCACGCAAGGGGAACTGGTCCAGGCGCTGGTCGATGCCATCAATGCTCAGACCGGCTTCACGGTGCGTGCCGAAGTCAATCCCGGTAGCAACCGAATTTCTCTGCGCAATGCTTCCAGCACCACCGCGGTCTCCTCGGCCGGAGCGGGGATCTCCATCGCCGGCGCGCTGGGGGTCAGCCCGGGTGCCAATCGCATTCCCTTGCTGGAAACATCCAAGCTCAGCGAATTTGTCGGTAACATCGCTGCGGCGATGCCGGCGAGCGTTTCCGTTTCCTACGACTCGGGCCGCATGAATTTTGCGGGTGCAGGGGTTGGTTCGTTCATCGATCTGGTGGCCGCGGGGTTGGTCGCCGACTTGGGGACCAGTGGCGGGGTAGGTGCCGGCAACATCGCCGTCCGAGTTCTGGCCAGCGATACTGCCGCGACTGTGGCGCTGCGGATCGCTCAAGCGGCCAACGCCGCCGGGATTCCGAATCTATCGGCTACAGCCAGCGGCGACCAGGTTCAGTTCGCCGGCGTCCGTATCGATGATGCCGGGCCATTGGCCAAGGCTGGCATCGCCCCGGGTGGGATCGTTACGGGCATTGCGGTCGTGGGCAATACCTTGTTCGCAGTCAGCGACGAAGGCGGCCTGTACCGCGTGGGCAACCCCACGGCATTCCAAGGCGAGGTGCTGAACAGCTGGGTGGATACGGCCGCCGAACTGGTGGGCATCGAGTTCACGGGTTTGTCCGCCGGTCCACGGCATGCAGTCGGTGGACAGCTCAGTCAGTTGTTGTTCGGTATCGACCGGCAAGGCCGCGTCCACGCGTTCGATACCAATGGACGGCTGCAACCTGTGTTCGCTAATGGTGCATCGAGTGTCGACACTGGGTTGGGTAATTCCAACGGTCTGGCATTCTCCACGCTCGACTTCAACCTGTGGCACACCTCTGGCCGTCGGTCCAACGATCCCGGCCACGGGTTGCCCGACACCCCTAACGATAGCCGAGCGAATTTCAGCGGCGGTCGAAGCCTGTACTTCGGTTTTGAGGGAGCCGGTGCGAACGGAGTTGGCGACCTTACGGGACCGAATGCACCCGGGGCGCAGAACAGTTTCGATTTTCCAGGCGGTGCCGCGGGCATCATCGAAAGCCAGCCGTTCGATCTGAGCAGCATCGATGCCAACGACCTGCCCGTGTTGTACTTCAATTATCGGTTTGATACTGAACAGGCGTCTTCGACTCTGCCCACCGGTAATAACGCCAACGATTACATGCGGGATGCGTTTCGCGTCTACGCTGCCGGTGAAGACGGCAACTGGGTGCTGCTGGCTACCAACAACGATCCTTCCTCCGGCGGGTTGGCCGATGACGAATTGGATCCATTGGTCAGCGGCAACCCGAATGTGCAAAAGCTGTTCGACAACACCGGCAATTGGCGGCAGGCCAGAATTCCGCTCGATGTGATGGCTGGTAAGGCCAATGTTCGCTTGCGCATCGAATTCTCGACGCATGGTGGATTCGGCTACGGATTGCCGGGAGGCAAGGGGCCCGAGATCCGCACGGTGGCTGGCAATCGCCTGATCGACGGTCAGCAGGTGGTGATCAACAACCAGACGTTCGAAATCGAAATGGGTCCGACGTTGATTCTGCCCACCGGTTCGGCTC
>RFIQ01000021.1 GCA_003695565.1 Planctomycetota bacterium
CTGCGACCTGGTGTACGAGCACGCCGCCCGCGCGTTGAACAACTCATTGAGCCACAACGAGCTGTTCCTCATGCCGGTATGGCGGTTCCTGGGTCGCGCTATGTGGTTGTTCCGGGGATCGGCCTTGCCCAAGACGGTTGCTGTGTTGACCCTGGTTCTGGCTGCCTTGATCGCCATGTTCGTGGTCAAGATCGACTTGGATCTGGAGGCCAACGGGACTCTGCAGCCGAAAACCCAGCGGCAGGTCTTTGCGCATGTCGATGGCGAGGTAGCGGAGGTGTTCGTGGACCACGGCGACACGGTCAAAGCCGGCCAGCCTTTAATGCGGCTGCGCAATCGCGAGTTGGAAATCGAGATTGCCGGATTGCAGGGGCAACTAGAGGAAACGCAAAAACAAATTGATACACTAGGAGAGCTGATCCGTCGCAGCGTCAGCGATCCGCTGGAGCAGAGCCGGTTGATCGGACAGCAGGAAGAGTACTTGACCCGTCGCGACACGATCGAGGCTCAACTCGAACTGCTGCGTGAAAAAGAGGCGCAACTGATTCGGACCTCGCCCATCGATGGGGTGGTGATGGATTGGAAACTGAAGGAGCGCCTCCGCGCACGACCGGTGGTAACAGGACAGGTTCTGGTCAACGTCGCCGATCCCACCGGAGATTGGGAACTGGAGTTGCTTATGCCCGAGAAACGCATGCGGTACCTGGACGATGCCTTGGTCCAGTCCCACGGGCAACCCCTACCGGTGGAATACATTCTTTCTACCAATCCGGCTGTCACGCACACCGGCAAATTGACGCCCGATGCGGTGGAGGCCCGTGCGGAATTGGATCCCGAGGCCGGGGCCATCGTCAAGCTCCGCGTGCAGCTCGATTCGATGGAGGGAGTATCGAGGCGTCCGGGAGCCGAGGTCATTGCAGATGTCAACTGTGGCAAGCGCTCGGCAGCATTTGTATGGTTCCACGAAGTAGTCGAGTGGGTGCAAGCCAACTTGCTCTTCTGAGTACGTGCAGCCGCGCCTGCCGTTGGCGCACGACACTTCGGTTTTTCGTTTCCAGCTTGGCAATCACTGAGAGAATACCATGTTTCCCATGAAGATACATTTGAGCTTTGCAACCTGGTTGGTGATGGCTGCCGCATTACTGTCCCAGGCGGCGGTCGCTCAGTCGACTGGCAGAGTTTCTCCCTCCCAGCCCGGTCTTCCGGCGACGATGACCATCGAGCCGGATTCGGCGTCGATCAAGTTCATTCATAGCATCCAAGTCGCAGCACAAGCCGATGGCCTGATCCAGGAATTGCTCGTCGATGAAGGTCAGAATGTCAGCGAAGGACAAGAGCTGCTGAAAATCGATGCTCGCGTGGCGGAAGCCGAGTTGCGAGTGGCGCAGAAGGAGGCGGAAGCCGCGGCGCAAAAAGCCGCTCAGGAAGCCAACATCGAGTACGCCAAGGCCGCGTTTGCCTTGGCCCAGGAAGAGTTGGAGGCGGAACAACGCTTGTGGGAACAAGCGTCCACCACCTTGTCGTCGCTGCGGCGAAAGACCTTGGAGCGGGATCGGGCACGGTTTTCGGTCGACGTGGCCACGGTCGAGCACAACCAGGACGTCGTGGCGGCAGCGGTGGCCAAGGAAAAAGTAAATGCGGCCCAGATTCGCTTGGAGCTGTACAGCGTCAAAGCGCCCTTCGATGCAGTGGTCGCCGAGCGGTTGCGCGACCGTGGTGAATGGATTCGAGCCGGCGATCCCGTGTTGCGTCTGGTACACATGAATGAAGTCAAGGTGGAAGCATTGGTTCCTGTCCAAGGATTCGCCATCACGGCCCTGCATGGCGCCCCCATATCGATTCAAGTCAAAATCAACCCCACGCAGGTCGTTAGCTTCGACACCCACATCGACTTCGTTGCGCCGGAAGTTCGAGTCAACCGCGTTCGCGTGGCGGCGCGTGTCAAGAACCCCAAGGTGGACGGCATCTGGCTGTTGCGGGAGGGCATGAACGCCACTTGCCAGATCACGGTTCATCCCTAATTGCTTGTCGTTGTTCCGGCGTAGTGGCCCCGCGCTGGCCGCCTGGTCTTGTTACGTGTTTGTTTGCTTGACGTTCTAGGGAATTTCTTATGACCACGATGGCTGACAGTTTGGTCAACAGCGCAAAACGGCCACTGCGCCTGCGCCGCCGGCCAGACTTGGAGGCCAAGCGTCATCTGTACCACGGTCGATCGTACTGGGTGGTCAAGGAGCCAGTCGGCCTGAACTACTACCGTTTCCACGATGAAGAATATGCCATCCTGAATTGGCTGGATGGTCAGACCAGTCTGGAACAAATCAAAGAGCGCTTCCAGGCCCAGTTCGCGCCCCAGCGCATCACCTTGCAAGACCTGCAGCAGTTCGTGGGTATGCTCCACCGCAGCGGCCTGGTGATCTCCGAGGCGACCGGGCAAGGCCGGCAGTTGCGCCGCCGAGGCGACCAGAAGAAGAAACGCGAGTTGCTGGGTAAACTATCCAACATCTTTGCGCTGCGGTTTCGCGGAATCGATCCGGAGCGCATCCTGAATTTCCTCAATCCATTCACTTGGTGGCTATTCACCGTCCCGGCACTGATCTTTTTCCTCCTGTTTGGATTGAGCGCCATCACCTTGGTGCTGGTCAATTTCCAGGAATTTCGCGGCAAACTGCCGACCTTTGAGCAGTTCTTTGCCGCACACAACTGGCTGTGGCTGGGATGCACCATGGCAGTGGTCAAAGTTTTGCACGAGTTCGGGCACGGTCTGAGTTGCAAACGCTACGGTGGCGAATGCCACGAAATGGGATTCATGTTCCTGGTGTTCACGCCATGTTTGTATTGCAACGTCTCCGATTCATGGATGCTGCCCAACAAGTGGCATCGCGTTTTCATCGGCGCGGCTGGAATGTACGTGGAGTTGATCCTGGCATCGATTGCCACCTGGCTGTGGTGGTTCTCCGAACCAGGGATGTTCAATTTCCTGTGTCTTTCAGTGATGTTCATCTGTTCGGTCAGCACAGTGGTCTTCAATGGGAACCCGTTGCTGCGGTTCGATGGCTATTACATCCTGATGGATATCCTGGAGATTCCCAATCTGCGGCAAAAGGCCACGGAGATCCTCAAGCGTTGGTTCCAACAGTATTGCCTGGGTTTGGAGTTGCAAGAGAACCCCTTCCTGCCCCAGCGACGCAAGTTCTGGTTTGCCTTTTATACGGTTGCCTCGGTGATTTATCGTTGGGTCGTCGTGTTTTCCATCATGTTCTTTCTGATGAAGGTCCTCGAACCGTATGGATTGCAAGCCATCGGACGCATGGTGGCCATCACGGGTGTGGTCGGCATGATCGCCCAGCCGATGTATCAAACCTTCAAATTCTTCCGAACGCCGGGACGGGCTAGCAAAATGAAACGCAAGAATGTTCTCACCAGTCTGGCTGTGGCCACGGGAATCGTGGCGGTCGTATGCCTGGTGCCTTTGCCCTATCACGTCGATTGCGCAGTATTGATCGAGCCGTTGGAGGCGGATCAGGTATTCGCCATGGTTCCGGGCAAGCTGGTGGCCTGGCATCGCCAGCCAGGGGACCCGGTCGAGGCGGATCAACCGATCGCCGAGCTGGACAACGTGGATTTGAAACTGCAGCACGTGCGGGCGCTGGGCGAGTATGAGATCGCGCGGCGGAAATTGGCCCTGCTCCAGGATACAATGACTTTCGACCGAGAAGCCGCCGCGCAGGTGGACACCCAGGCGAAGATCGTAGAATCCAAACGAGCCATTGTGGAAAAGTTAGAGGAGCGACTGAAAATGCTTCAGGTGCGGGCCCCTCGCAGTGGCGTGGTCCTCCCGCCCCCAGTCAAACCGGTGCCCAAGCAGGCACAGGAAGCAGGCCAGTTGCCGGGCTGGAGCGGCAATCCATTTGCGCCGAAAAACCAGGAAGCCTATTTCAGTGAAGCGGACTTGCTGTGTTTGATTGGAGATCCGCAGCGCATGGAAGCCGTGGTAATCGTCGACCAGCACGATATCGATTTGGTGGAAGTGGGAGACGAAGTCGAAATCAAACTCGATTCGGCTCGACTCGATTCATTCACCGGCCATATCGAACGCATTTCCGAAATGGAAATGAAGGAAACCCCCGAGAATCTGTCGCTCCAATCTGGTGGGCGGTTGAATACGGAAATGGACTCCTCCGGGCGATTGCGCCCGATCAGTACTTCGTACCAGGCCCGCGTACCTTTGGATCACGTCGATCTGCCACTTCGCGCGGGCTACCGGGGCCAGGCCAAGGTCTATGTGGGTTGGAAGTCGCTGGGTTGGAGGATTTATCGGTTTTGTGCTCGGACATTTCGTTTCGAGTTGTAGGTTTTTGGTTGGGTTCGCCGGCAATGTTGTCGGCGGACGTTTGTGTTCGTGTGCACGCCCGACGGCGGCACCATCGTTTTGCTGTTCGATCAGCGCAAAGGAGAATTGAAAATGGCGAAGACTGAAGATGCACCGAAGGCTGCAGAAGCTCCAGAATCTGCCGAAGCCGCTGCTGCCGCCCAAGCCGCCGAGCAAGGGCAGCAGGCACAAGCACGTCAAACCGCGGCGCCTGTGCAGGTTCAAGTCAACGATGACAACGTAGCGGCCACCTACGCTAACTTCTGCCGCGTGACGGGCTCGCCTGAAGAATTGATCATCGATTTCGGTTTGAACCCGCAGCCGGTCGGAATTCCCAAGGACCCGATTCAGGTTACGCAACGGGTGGTAATGAACTTCTACACCGCCAAGCGTCTGTTGGCCGCTTTGCAAATGTCCGTCCAGCGTCACGAGCAGGTGTTCGGCGTGCTGGAAACCGACATTCAGAAGCGGCTGAAGGTTCAGCAGAGCTAGCTGACCTGCCGGCGAGGTTGCGCGCAGCGACCGACCGCGTGTGGGCCTAAACTCGCTTTGGCGGATCGCCGTCCCGTCGCAAGTCCACGCAAGCTTGACCTGCGCGCGTTCCATCCGCCGCGCACCGATGACGATTCAAACGGGGCGCAGAGAATCCTCTGCGCCCCGTTTTCTTCATGCGCTGTCCAGTAGTTGTGGTGCCGAGACATCCCGGCCTTGTGGACGGCGATGGATGGTCGTACGTTGTTTCAACCCAGCCAGGAATTCTCGGCGGAGACCTTCGCGTCTTGCGCCCGCCGCCCGACTCCACAGTTATCATTGGAGATCACGGGTCGATCGGTCCCCGAATGGGCGGGCACATGGCCTCGGCCGAGTCCGTCCCTGGTTATCCAGGAATTGTTGTACAATGTTCACCTATACGGGCGAACATATACGGGACTCGATGCTCCCGTTCGCTTGGCGCAGCCCATCGCGAGTCGCCCGTTCCCTGTTTTCTTCCATGGGAGCACAATCCATGACGCGGTACCTGCATCTTTTGCAAATAGTCGTCCACATGGCCGCAGCCGCATTCTTTCTGCCGCCCGCTGCGGCGTGGGCGTTAGGTGAGGAACATGTTTACAAGGAGGTGGATGGACGGAAGCTGAGGATATACGTGACTAAGCCTGAGCAGTGGAAGTCGAGCGATCAGCGGCCGGCGATTGTGTTCTTTCATGGTGGCGGTTGGGTGGGGGGCAAGCCCGGCCAGTTCGATGAACACGCCAGGTATTTTGCTTCCCGCGGCCTGGTCTGTTTTCAAGTCGAGTACCGTTTGCTGGACGGCAAGAGCTCCGATCCGCCCACCATTTGCATCGAGGACGCCGTCGATGCGATGCGCTGGGTGCGCACCCATGCATCGGAGTTTGGTGTGGATCCGCATCGGATTGCAGCGGCGGGAGGGTCTGCTGGAGGGCATTTGGCAGCATATCTGGGATGTTGTCTTCCCGCTGACGATCCGGCCGATCGTTCTCCGGAGACCGTTTCGGCTAAACCCAATGCATTGCTCCTCTTCAACCCGGTGTACGACAACGGTCCAGGTGGTTGGGGGACAAAGCGTGTCGGGAACCGATATCCGGAGTTTTCCCCCTTGCACAACATTTCTGCCGACGATCCACCTTCGATCGTGTTTCTGGGTACCGAGGATAAACTCATTCCGGTGGCAACGGCAGAGAAGTTTCGCGATCGATGCCAGGCCGCGGGCGTCTATTCCGAATTGCATACCTACGAAGGCCAACCGCACGGATTCTTCAATTTCGGTCGATCCGGCAATCGTTACTTCCATGCTACCGTCACGGCTGCCGACAGATTCCTGGCCAAATTGGGTTGGCTGGAAGGACCACCCACGTTGCCCGCCCCTGCAGCGGATGCACAGGGAGACGCGAGCGAGTAGCAGGTGCGGTGCCGTTCCTCGTCGATTCTTCATTTCTCAGTCGATACGGCATGCCAAGATGTTCCACGTTTGATCAATGAGGTACCCCGATCCATGGGCTCGAAAGCGATCTGCACCGCCTACTGCATCAACTTGCTGTGCGTCTGCGTGTTTCTGGTGGGCGTGTTTCCGGCCCCCCCCGCCTCCGCCCAAACCCCATCAGCCGATGCGACGGCGGATCGCCCAGCCGATTACGTGGTGTTCATCACCTTGGACGGTTTGCGAGGCGAAGAGGTATTCTCGGGAATGGATCGACGATTGGCATTGCCGGACTTGGGCGTCAAGGATCCGGCAGCGTTCGTCGAGGAATTCGACGCCGATGTCGCGGAAACGCGGCGAATTAAACTCCTGCCCTTCTTGTGGCAACGCATTGAAAATGACGGATGGATCGCTGGGGACTGGACACGCGACAGCATGGTACAGGTGACCAACGGCAAATGTTTTTCATATCCCGGTTACAATGAATTGTTATGCGGATTTGCCGACGATCGCATCGATTCCAATGCCAAACGCTACAACCCGAATACGACGGTACTGGAATGGCTGCATGCCCGCCCGGAGTTTAGCGGTCGGGTGGCAGCCTTCGGATCTTGGGACGTATTCCCATACATCATCAACGATCGCCGCAGCGGCATTCCCGTCAACGCGGGATGGATGCCATTTTCCGTGGGCAAGGAGCCGGCAGCGTTGGAGGCATTGAACGTCGTGGCAAAACACCTGCCGCAGGAGTGGGCGTCGGTGCGGTATGACGCGCTCACTGCACAGGGCGCCATCGAGTACCTGCGGGCCAGGCAACCGCGCGTGTTGTACCTTTCTCTGGGAGAAACCGATGATTGGGCCCACGCCGGGCGATACGACCGGTACATCGAGGCAGCCCGTCACGACGATGCACTGATCCAACGGGTGTGGGAGACGACCCAGGCATTGGATTCCTACCGCGGCCGTACCGCATTTTTGATTTCGGTCGACCACGGGCGGGGTGATGGGCGAGAGGGGTGGAAAAACCACTCCGCATCGATTCCCGGTAGCGAACGCATTTGGGTAGCCGCTTTCGGCGCAGGCGTTACCGGTCGGGGAATCGATGCCGGGGGACGTTTCACCCAGTCGCAATTGGCGGCCACGTTGGCTGCCCTGCTCGGGGAAGATTACTGCGCCGCGGTTCCGCAGGCTGGGGCTCCCTTGCCCATTGTCGGTGCAGTAACGCCCCCGCCCGCTCCATAGCCCGCGGCGCCCCCGGCTTACCGGCTGCGTATTCAAACTGACGCCAGAATCCGCCAGGGACCGGCGGGTGAACTAGTAGCTTCACCGCTTGCGTTTCGATGTGTCGGTCGGCTTACCATCAGCTCCGCGCGGCGACGAGGTGCTTTTGGGTACCCGCGCTGCGGCAGTATCGCACAGTGGCTTGGAACCGCTGTGAGGAGCCGCAACGATATCGGCCAGCGTCGTGCTGCTGAAGCTAGATTCCACCGTCGCCAGAGCTGCGTCGAGTTTGCCGTGCAGCGGGCACAATCGACGTCCGTGCGACGGCAAGCCCAGTGGACAAGTGTGGATTCGCTGAATCGGTTCGACGGCGTTGACGACTTCCAAGATGGTGATGGCCGTCGCCGGCCGTGCCAGTCGGACGCCGCCTCCGATTCCTCGCTGGGATTGCACCAACCCGGCCTTGCGCAGCTCCTGCAAGACCTTGGCCAGATACGCTCGCGGAACCCGCGTCACGCCAGCCAGCGTATCGGTGCTGCAATGATCCGGCGCGACGTAGCTGAGGTGGACCATCGCACGGAGCGCATACTCAACGGTTTGGGAAATCATCGGGCCGATGCTTCGATGGAAAGACTCCGGACAGTGCGGGCAGGCAGCACTCGCATGCCCCATGCTAAATCGAATATCGATTGGCGCCCAGGTCGTCACCGCAAGGAATGCAACGCTTCATGGGAATACAGTCCGTGCAGGGCGGCACGGGTGCACCCAGTTTTCGCGCCGCGGGCCCTCTCTGTACGGATGACCGTTGCCGCCTTTGGGGACTCGGTATGCCGGCCAACGTCGGGGCGCATCGAGGCGCCTGGCGAAAACCTGTGCGCGCGGGCAGTAGCTAGGACGCACTAGCTGACGCGGACGCCATTCTCATCGACCTTCGCAAACAGCATCCGACCAGCCTGCGTCTGCAATGTGCTGGTAACGACGACCTGCAGCGTTGCGTTGATGCGATGGCGTCCCCCCTCGACAACCACCATGGTTCCATCATCCAAGTACCCGATTCCCTGTTCGGGCCCCTCACCGGCCTTAACGATCCGGACCTCGAAAGTCTCACCCGGCAGGAACTGGGGGCGGAGAGCCGCGGCGACTTCGTTCAGGTTGATCACTGGGACGTTGTGGACTTTGGCCACCTTATTCAGGTTGAAATCTCCCGTAATCAGTTTGCCTTCCAAGTGCTTGGCCAGAATCACTAGCTTCATGTCCACCGGCTGACCGGCAAATTCAGGCAGGTCGCGATCGTAGATCTGGAATTCCAGTTTGGGATGCGTCCGCAAACGATTGAGGATATCCAGCCCCCGTCGTCCGCGTGCGCGCCGCAATCGATCGTTGCTGTCGGCGATCGCCTGCAGCTCCGCCAGCACGAACCCAGGCATGACCAACTGGCTCTCGATGATATTCGTGTCCGCCAAATCCGCCAAACGTCCATCGATGATCGCGCTGGTATCCATCACGATCGGCCGCAACCCCTTCAGATCGCGCGCGAACTCGACGTAGGGAATCACAAAGCGGAAATCGTCCTTGGTTTGCAACAGCAGACTCGTACAGCCATAGCACAGGATGGCAGCCATCAACAACTGGAAGGGCGTGGCATAGGGGCTGTCCGGGATCAGGGGCGCCAGGGCGATCCACAACACGTAGGTCAGCAGGACACCCACCAGCAAT
The DNA here is from genome assembly GCA_003695565.1 of Planctomycetota bacterium. Classification (GTDB taxonomy): domain Bacteria; phylum Planctomycetota; class Planctomycetia; order Pirellulales; family Pirellulaceae; genus Aureliella. The sequence continues at coordinate 9,243 of RFIQ01000021.1, forward strand.
CCGAAATAGATAGCCGAGATAACTTCGATCCGCTTGCGAGGCGTGAAGATATCGATGGCGATCACCCCTAGCGACAGGAGCACCGTCCCAAAGATGACCAGGTAGGGTGTATACGGCGGCCCCTCCCAGGGAATGCGCAGCATCAATGTCGCGATTCCCGCCGCTACGCAGATGAAGACAACTCGCAGGATCAGTAACGCCATATTCTCGACTTTCTCAAATCTCGGATTTGATGCTTGCTAACGCGATTCGGATCGCGGCCAACGGTTGTCCCCAATCGAGCAACCGCAGGCCACTGCCAGCTTTATGTTAACGATCATACAGTAGGTTCGTCTAGCTCGGTTGCGTTGCGTGCCAACGATTTTCGCCGCTGCCCATCCCGATCGGAGCGATCGAATCGGATTAGCTGGGTTGTATGAGGAGAGTGCACGGGGGGCTGAAACGTCCTCATTTGCATGCGACTTTTGGGGCTAACGCCTGGATTACGAGCCGGTTGCCCGGCGACACTGCCGAGAATCGGCGGCGTTTAGGGGGCTCTCCTTCGACTTAGCAGCCTGCTACGGCCCGGGCCCTGCCCCAGAGGGGCCTGCAAGCCATGGCAACCGGCCTGAAGTTGCCTGACGTTGATGGGTGGATCTTGGCGGCAGGGGCTGGCCGGACGGCCAGCGGAACGCGGGCGGTCCCGGTTGGACAATGGGGAGAATTTGTCAACAATTGGGGCATTCCGGTTTCCCCGTACTTGCTGGAATGGGGTGTCGAACCAAAAAATCTTTGGCACAATCTAGGATGAACTGGGGGAACCACTATTTGGCTAGGTTCGGCCTCGACGATACAATGCCCTCATGGGACGGCGTTAAACCCAAAGCCTTCAAACACGACCTATTCGCAACATGGAGTCGGCTGCGTGCAAGTAAATATTTCTGCCCGGCATGGAGAGTTGAAGTCGCACGATCAAGAAAAGGTGCGCGAGAAAGTGGAGAAGGTGCGGCGGTTGTTCGACCGCGTCAACGCGATCGAAGTCACGGTCGACTTTCAGCACAAGACATCCCCCGAGGTCGAGATCAACGTCTCGGCAGAACACGCGCCGGACTTTGTCGCCACGGCGAGTGCTACCACGGTTCTGTCCGCGTTGGATGCAGCTATCCAGAAAATCGAGAGTCAATTGCGCAAGCACAAAGAGAGAATCACAGGCCACAAGTCGCCTGGAGTTAAGCACATTCCTTCCGCCGACCAGCCCTGAGCATCATTCGGATTTACCCCGGGGCAGCGTGTCCGCATGTTGTTGCCGCTCAGGCATCGGCGAAACCACGTTCAAAGCAAAGGTATACGATCATGAAGTTTTCCGATTTTGTCAGCCAGAAGTCGATTCGTTGCGAGCTTACATCCACCGACAAGGAGGGTGTGATCGCCGAGTTGGTGGATGCCTTGCTCGAAGCCGGTGACATCAAGGCGGACGATCGCGATGACATCATCAAAGCGATCATGAAACGCGAGGAGCTGGGCAGCACGGGCATCGGCCGCGGGATCGCCGTGCCGCACACCAAGCATCCCAGCGTAGAGAAGCTGGTGGGTACGGTTGGTGTCAGCGTCGACGGCATCGACTTCGACAGCTTGGACGGCGAGAAAGTCCAGTTGTTTTTCCTGCTGGTGTCTCCTCCCGATCGCCCGGGAGACCATCTTCGGGCGCTTGAGAACATCTCCCGCCAACTGCGTGATGACACCTTCTGCCGCTTCTTGAAGCAAAGCAAGACGGTGGAAGACATCGTGCAATTGTTGGAAGAAGCGGATAACAACCAGTTTGTTTCCTAGCAAATACGAATTGAGAATCGCCAACGACACGCCTGTACCAGGGTGTCCGCTCCAATCTGTTCGGTTCTCTCTCAGTCGCGTGGCTCCTGGCCCGCGATTGTTATGAAACGCAGTTGCCACGTATTGAGCTGGTCATGCCGCAAACGATCGAAAGGGCTGTAACCGTCGTCAATCCGATGGGGATCCACATGCGCCCCGCAGACATGTTGGTCCGGGCGGCGGGCCGTTTTCAGGCCAGGATCGAAATCGTGAAGGACGGTCAGGTCGTCGATTGCAAAAGCATCACGAGCATTTTGACCTTGGGCGCGCGGCAGGGAACCGAGTTGCAACTGCGAGCGATGGGAGACGATGCTGCAGAGGCAGTGGAGGCGTTGGCGGAAATGTTTAGCAATGGTTTCGACGAAACCGACTCGGAGGTGGCTAGCGAACAGACCGGCTAGTCCCCAGCGGGACTGGCCGGTGCGTCACGCTTGGTCCTCC
>RFIQ01000236.1 GCA_003695565.1 Planctomycetota bacterium
CAGCAGGAGGAAGGTCTCCCTCGGGCAAAAACGGTCCAAACGTTCGGCTCGACAAAGTCGATCCGGCCGCCCAGGCCACGACTGAACCCAAATCTGGGCCAAGCGGCAACCGAACCGTTTGCCGTCAGATGGATCATTATACGCATCGGCGCCGATCAGCCTACAGCGATTTTTTCCTCCGGACGCAAGGGGTGCGATTCAACCAAAATGGGCTATCATGGCACCGCGGCGGATGGTTCTTGGTCGCGGCAGGTTTGCGTATTCGCCTGCCAGAACAGGATCGAAAATTCGCGACAAGACACTGGACACTTGGACGATAGCGGCTGATTTCACCTGGCGGATTCCATTGCTATCATTTGCTCCAGTTCGTTGCGAGCCATTGTTTTAAGGAGAGGATCGCAGATGAGCGTCATCAACGAGTTCCAGAAATTCATTCTGCGCGGCAACCTGGTCGACATGGCTATCGGTTTCACGGTGGGAGCCGCATTCACGTCGGTCGCCAAGTCGTTGGTCAACAACCTCATCATGCCACCGGTGGGACTGCTGTTGGGAGGTGCCGATTTCTCGGACCTGTTCATCGTGCTGCGCCCCGGCTCGGAAGAACTCCCGCCATACAGCACATTGAAAGAGGCGCAGGAAGCGGGCGCGGTCACGTTGAATTACGGATTATTCATCAACGACACCATCGCCTTGTTGATCGTCGCAGCGGTCATGTTTTTTCTGATACGAGCCATCAACCGCATCGACGAGGCCTTGGACGCCCGACTCGGCACGGAGAAACCTGCGGCCGATGTACCAAGCACCAAAAAGTGCCCGTTTTGCAGGGAGACCATCGCGTACCTGGCCATTCGCTGTCCCCATTGCACGTCGGAGCTGGAAACCGACCTGGGTGGCGCGGCGCCCGCTCCTCCCGCATAGCCGCCGCCGGGGAGTGGCCAGCCCGTCCCCGCTGAGCCTTCTTCGGGCACCGCGAGCGAACCCAGCGGTTGGCGATTGGCGGCTCGTGTGCGTTGGGCGAGGGCCGCATAAGGACGCTACAGCGACCGCCCGCTGGAACCTATAATGCTGCCAGCCGGATCCACTGGAAACCTACGCGCCGCTCGTGAATCCCCTCGGCATGCCGTGCGATCGCCCCGCGGTGGGCTGGCCGCGCGGAAACGCCCCTGCATCCTTTCAACCCACCGTCCCACTGGACATCACCGACATGGCAGCAGACCAATTGGACATCAATGCCTTGGCGGCCTACTTGCACGTGACTCCGCAGCAGGTTCAGCGAATGGCCGATCGCGGGCGCATCCCTGGGCGCAAGGTGGGCGGGGAATGGCGATTCAACGAAGCCGAGATCCATACCTGGTTGGAGGAACGCATCGGGGCCAGCGAAGACATGGAGCAACTCGACCGCATGCAAGCCGTCGTAGATCGGTGGAGCCAGTCTGATGCTGCGCCCCCCAGCGTCGCGGAGTTGCTCGCCCCCGAGGCGATCGAGGTTCCGCTGAACGCACGAACGCACGGCAGCGTTATTCGGCGCATGTGCAGTCTGGCCGAGCGCACCGGACTGCTGTGGGATGCTCCGCGAATGGCTGCGGCTGTCCAGGCTCGCGAGGAACTCATGCCGACCGCCTTGGATAACGGCGTGGCCTTGCTGCACCCCCGCCGTCCCCAACCTTCGATTCTGGGCGCGCCGTTGCTGGCCTTGGGCGTGACTCCCCAACCCATTCCGTTCGGCAACTTGCACGGGAATCTCACCGACATTTTTTTCTTAATCTGCTCCACCGATGACCGCGTTCACCTGCAAGTCCTTACCAGGCTGAGCCGAATGCTGTCCGGAACACCACTACTGGACGAACTGCGTCAAAGCCCCGATGCCAAGAGCGCGTGGCAAGCCGTGCAACGCAGCGAAACACTGTTAGACCAACATGGATGAATCGGATCCTCCAACCCGTGCATCGACTGCCGAGCCGGCCCGCCTCGCGCAGGGGCTGTGGCTCGGCCCCTGCTTCGGTGAGCTGGGGTTGTTGAGTGAACTCCTGTGCCAACATCGACCGATTGAGCGGCCCCCCGGTCTGGATTGTCTGGCCGGTTCCCCTCGGCCCGAGCTGGAGCGCTTGGTGCGGTTCGCCGTGGAATCTCAACCATCGCTGCAGCGAATCATCCTGTCTTGCCCCGGACGGCTAGACTACCCAGTTGCATGGATCGAATTCCTGAACGCTGAATTCCCGGAGATACCGACAGCGGTCGCGTTGGGAGCATGGTGGGACGGTGCAGCACGAACCGGCCTGCGCAATCGACCAGTCCTTTCGATCCCATGGCATCGAGTCTGGGACGGCTGGCTGCCGTGGTTGTTGGGGACGGCCACGAGCCTGGTCGAGGTTTGCCCCCACGTCTACGCCTACGCGCAACTGCAGTGGCCGGTGACTGCAGCGTGCGCGGAGGCTGTCGGTGAGGAGCGGGCGGATGTTGCCGCCAGCCGATGGGCCTGCGGCGACGCCATCCAGAATCCTCCCCCGACGGCACTCTCGACCAGTGGCTTGATCGTCTGCGGCAAATCGGACCAGGCCAAGGCGTGGTCGGACGCCGCCGCGTCGGCCGGTTTCCCCTGTCTGATTAAGTCGAGCCGCAATTGGACCAGCGCTAGCCCGGGGCTGGCCATCGAATGGATCCTGCTGGACGACTCCGCCTGCGATACCGCGTCTGGGTCCAGCGTCTCCTTGGTCGCGCTCGGGGGGGAGCTGCGCGCGGCATACCCCGGTGCAGCCATTGCCTGTGCCACGCACTTTCCGCGGTTGGAGCTGTACTCGGAACTAGCCGCTTTGCAGGTCGACGCTGTATTTACCAAGCCCGGGACCGGGATGGGATTAGTGCTGTGGCTGAGCCATCACTTCGCCCGCGCCCGCTCTTCGGCCGCACTGCCGCGGAGGTAATTGGGCCTCAGTGACAGGGCCGTTTCGACTTGGCCAGCCCGGTAGCGGTCCCACCCGATTTCTCCGACTACTCGGGCCGTAGGGGTCCAAAGCACCTGTGGCGCGACCATCCATGGCGACTCTGGAGAAACCGCATAGGTTTTCAAGCCTGGACCGGTTAATACGACGTGCGGGCCGGCCGCTGATCCCGCCTGGCCCCACGCTCGGCCAGCCCCCGTCGACCCGAAGGCGCAACCAGTTCTCGCGGTCCCGGCACGAATACTCCTGGTGCTTGCCCCCGAAACCGCAGGGAGGTCGCTATCGCCGTGCACCGCCGCCTCCCCTCCGAAAAGCGTTCCCAGAGGGTCGGCCAAGAACCGCTCGGCCGACACAACCTGGCTCGGGGCGACGCGTTGCCAGCCTTGCGCGGAACAGGCCCAAGCGGCAGTAAACACTTGACAACGAAACGCATTGAGAACTGGGACGATCACCCACGCACCTTCCTCGACGGCACTCGTCCCGGACGCTGGCGCCGCGTTTGCCTGCGCCCGTGGGCCACCACAGGGTCGTGCCGACTCCTCATCCTGGGTTCCCGGTAGCTGCCCTGCCTCGGGTTGTTGCCCTAACCCCGGCTTGATTTCCGGAGGTGGCGTTGCTGCCTCGCCGAGCCCGCCAGGATGTGTCCCCATCGGCTGGACGGCGACAGGGTCATCCAATCGTCCCCAAGGAGGTGCCCCCAGAGCAGCAGCGGTCTGCCGGGCGATAACTTCCAACGTGTCGACGGCAGCCAGGGGACAACCCCAGGCGTAGGCCAACAATTTGGCGGTGGCCAGGCCGACCCGCAGGCCCGTGAACGAGCCGGGACCGGCGGTCAGACCGATGAATTCAGGCTGCTGATCGGCCAGCAAATCGGCTATGGCCGGCGCCAGCGTTTGCACGGTGCCAACACCCTCCGGTAGCCGCATCTGGCGAAGCACCATCGCACGGTCGCACACCGCCACTTCGCCCCCCAGGCCGGAGCACTCGATGGCCAGTTGCAATTGCGGCATTGGAACGCTTCTTCCCGTGGTATGCATCTTTCGTCAGCGGCGGTCGGTATCTAGAATAACGCACTTACCTACAACACCGTAAGGGTGGGACGGCCACAACGGGTCCCGGGGTTCCACGCGGCCGCACGGCCCTGGAACGTAGGGCCGGAGGGGACGGCAGCGCCCAGAGTGGCCCGGCAGTCCCTGGCGGACCGGCCCACCTGGAATGTGGCCGAGGCGACATTGGGAAAACCACCATGACAAAGTTGCCAGGGTGTATAGTTGAGCAGTAGCGTATGGATGGCAGCCCCGCGCGGACTGGTCGGATTTTCGATTCTTTGAACAGACATTGCTATCTTGCCCTTTGGAGACGCTAGTGCGTCAAGCGTTAATCAGCGACATTCACAGCAACCTGGAAGCGCTTCAGGCGGTGATGCGAGACATCGAATCCCAGCAGGTGGACCGCATCATCTGCTTGGGGGACATTGTCGGCTACGGCCCCAACCCGGCTGAGTGCATCGACATCGTGATGAAGCATTGTGCGCTCACCATTCTGGGAAACCATGACCAGGCGGCTCTGTTCGATCCTGAGGGATTCAACCCGGTTGCCTTACGAGCCATCTATTGGACCCGCGACCAATTGGATCGGGGGCCAGGATCGGCCGCCGTGATCAATGGACGCTGGGATTTCCTCAGCGAGCTTCCGCGGCAGAAACGCGAAGGGGAATTCCTGTTCGTGCATGGGTCGCCGCGAGAACCCACTAACGAATATGTGTTTCCCGAGACGATATACGACCAGGCCCGGATGAAAATCCTGTTTGACCGCGTGCAACAATATTGCTTCCAAGGGCACACGCATATGCCCGGCGTGTTCACCATCGATGGCGAGTTCATAACCCCCGAGGACTGCGATTACGTTTTCCCGCTCAACGGCGAGAAAATCATGGTCAACGTGGGATCGGTAGGCCAACCTCGCGACGAGGACCCCCGATCCTGCTATACCATTATCGACGACAAGCGGGAATTGATCGAGTTCCGCCGGGTCGAATACGATGTCGACGCCACCGCAAATAAGATCTACGCCATCGCTGACCTGGATAACATGCTGGGGGATCGGCTCAAGAGCGGTCGCTAAGGAGCGGCCATCAGCGACAACAATTAGATAGGCGGGCAGGTGAAACGAGCGATCATCAGCGATATCCATGGCAATCTCACGGCCCTGCAAACCGTATTGCGCGACGCCGAAGAACAAGGGTGTACACAAGTTCTTTGCTTAGGCGATATCGTCGGATACGGTCCATGCCCTGCCGAGTGCATCGACCTGGTCAGCGAATTGGATGCCAGCATCCTGGGCAATCACGACCTGGCCGCGTTGTTCGATCCCGAGGGATTCAGCAGCACGGCGGAGCAAGCGATCATGTGGACGCGGCGTCAAATCGAAACCGGGGACACTCCCCAGACCTGCTACCGACGACTCGAGTTCCTGGCCTATTTGCCCCGCACACGTCGGGAAGGCGACACCTTTTTCGTCCACGGTTCCATTCGCAATCCGGTAAACGAATATGTTTTTCCGGAGGATGTCTACAACCAGCGGAAGATGGAGAAACTGTTTTCCATGATCCGGGGGGTCTGCTACCAGGGACACACGCATGTCCCAGGCGTGTTCACCGAAGAGGGTACATTCTTGCGGCCCGCTGACATCGATTACCAATACCGGCTGGGGCAGGGCAAAGCCATGATCAATGTGGGGTCGGTGGGGCAACCACGAGACGGCGATTGGCGCACGTGTTACGTGGTGGTGGAGGATGATCTCGTAACCTTTCGGCGACTGGAGTATGACGTGGAATCGACCATTCGGCAGATCCACGCCATCGACGACTTGGATCCCTATCTTGGCGATCGCCTGCGGGAGGGCAAATAGCGACGAGGGCGCCCCGCTCGTCAACCTACGTGACCGTGGTCGCTGGCTCGTAGGTGGCGATCCTGCCCCCAACATGGGAGCCAGACTCTGTTGCAAATCTGTTGTGAATTCACGACAATGAATTAGTTGGGCTCCACCGACCAAAACATCACGAAGCACGAGACGCATGATCGCGTCGTCGGATGTCGATCGCGATCTCGCAGGCATTGAAGGCGTTCAGGGCTGCCCCCACCTTCCTTGGTCCCTCCCATGGGACGTGGCCCTGCGGAAACGCATCCGATGGAGACCAACACGCTCTCGAATCATCCACGCTCGCCAGCGTTTGCACTTTGCTCATCCAGCACGCTCTTTGCATTTCGAAGTTTCAGGAAAAAAATTCATGCAGACCATCACCCTGCGCGTCATTTCGGGTGCGGACCGCGGACGCGTCTTCGAGGATCTGAAGCCGCCCATTACGATCGGCCGCGAAGAAGGAAATATGGTTCAATTGAATGACGAACGGGTCAGCCGTTACCATGTAAAAATCCAGGATGACAATGGACGCCTGGTCATCACTGATCTGGACAGTACCAACGGAACTCGCGTCAACGGCCAACCGTGCAACCTGAAGATCCTGCACTACGGCGATACGATTTCCATTGGGCGAACCGTCTTGCTGGTCGGCTCCCGGGCTCAGATTGGGGAATGGTTTGCCGGAGAAAAATCCAGCTCCGACAGATCCGACATCGATGACTCCTACGACTTCGACCTGAGCACGGATTTGCAGTTGCAGCAGTCGAAATTCCTGTCCAGCTTCAACATGCAACTACCACGGGACTTGAGCCCCGGGCAGGCCGCCGAGTTGCGTGAGATCCTGGATCGCATCCATCGTGGCATTCGCAACGTCGTCGAGTCAGCGATCGTCGACGAAAAAGAGCATGTGGTGCGGATTAACAAACAGGCGTGGCAGAATCTATTGCTGACCCAGAGCGAGGTATCGGAACTAATCCGCGCGATCGAAGACCCCCATGCAATCGAATCCGACTCTCGCGACTTTCCGACCGGCAGCGACTGATCGGGGATAGCTGCCGGCCATCAGTTGCTGGTCTGGCCAGCCCCTGGCCATCTCCCGCGATCCAAGTCCCGTTGGCCGTACCACTCCCATCCTTCAAGCCGACGCCAGGTAGCGAACGGCCAGCAGCACCCAGTACTGGACGACATAGACCGTCAGCGGCCTGCGGCCGATCCACTCCAGCGGTGGAAGGTGCCAACGGGGAACCCTCGTGGCGCCTTCGAGCAGCAACACGGCGGCCGGCGCAGCGACCAGTACATAGCTCGACGGGGGCGGCACGAGGGCCCAACCCAGCACGTGAGAACCGACGATCACCCCCGCCATCGTCCCGGCCACAGCCACGGCCACGCGCCACCCGGCGTGCCGATGAAGCATTCCCAATGCGACGCAGGGCACGACCAAGGACAATGGATAATCCAGCACGGCCCATCCCCATCCTCCGGCCGTCGGGTCGAGGCGGAAGAAGAGAAATGCGGCCACGCACCAGACCATGTCCGACCGGAGAGCGGCCCACAACAACCAGGTAAGGGCCAGGCTGACCAGAATCTCGAACTGCCCTTCGAACGGAAAATAGATGATGTCGACGCAGAGCGCGGCCAGCACGATTTGCCCGAACCGGTTCCAATTCGGCTGGCTCCGTGCCTTCTTCTGGTCGATCCGGTCGGACCCCCGCCACAACTTCGGCGGGATGTCCTTGCCTGCCAGCAAGTAACCCATTACGCAACAAAACACCGGCATGCTGATCCGCGTCCACAGTCGCACGGATCCGGGTTCGATCGGCTGTCCGGCCACCCATGCGATGTGATCGACGATCATCCCCACGATCGCCGCCCCGCGGAGGGTATCCAGGGCAGCGATTCGGCCGGGACCCGGTGTCAAGTAGCTCTGCTTCGGCCGGTCACCGCGCCGTCGTTTCTTGTGCTTGCGGTTCACCGTCTTACCAGCTCCCGGAGGGTTCAGTCGAAAGCGGAATCTCGGGGATGAGCCGAAGTGCTTGGGATTTCATGATGCGCTGAGGTCCACAGAATCGGGCTACTCGCGTTGGCCACGATGCGCAGCGGGCCGCCCTGGGGAGATGGACGACTGTACCGATTTCTCGGAGAAGATTCTAGCATGCCACACCGCACCGGTCGCTCGGCACTTGATTCCGCCTCTGCCGACCGATGCACCCGGTTTGGTGGGCAGTGGATTGCATTACAATCATGGAAGCGCGGCGGTCGCCTGCAACACCGTCGACGCTCGGGGGGTCTATTTTTCAAGGACTGTTCGCACTGGAAAAGAGTCATCGATGACACGGCCGTTTGTCCATTTGCATTGTCACAGCCACTACAGCTTGCTCGACGGCGCCAGCTCCATCGGCAAACTGGTTTCTCGGGCCAAAGAGCGCGGCATGAACGCCCTGGCGTTGACCGACCACGGCAACCTGCACGGGGCGTTGGAATTCTATCGCACGGCCAAGAAGGCCGACCTGAACCCCATCATCGGCTATGAAGCCTACGTGGCACCGGGCAGCCGATTCAAGCGCGGCGATGCCAGCAGCAGCAAGGAAGCATCGTTCCACCTGACGTTGTTGGCCCAGAATCGCACTGGTTTCAAAAACTTGATCAAACTCGCCTCCAAGGCGTCGCTGGAGGGCTACTACTACAAACCGCGGATCGATCGCGAATTGTTGGCGGAATACAACGAGGGCATCGTCTGCCTAAGTGGATGTGTATCCAGCGAGTTTTCACGAGCGATCCTCAACGGTTCCGACCCCGCGCAAGCGGAACAGCAGGCCATCGAGATCGCCCAATGGTTTCACCGCGTATTCGGCGATCGCTACTTCATCGAAATCATGAACAACGGCCTGGAGATCCAGCAAGCGCAGTTGGAGGGCGCCGTGCGCATCGCCAACCGTTTGGGGTTGCCGTTGGTGGCTACCAGCGATGCGCACTACGCCGACCGTGAAGATGCCGAGATCCAGGACGTGTTGCTGTGCATCAACACCGGCAAATTCCGCACCGACACCAACCGCATGAAAATGGAAAACGACCAGTTTTATCTGCGGTCGCCGGAGGAGATGTACGCCCACTTTCCAGGCTTGGAGGACGCCGTGGCGCGCAGCCAGGAGATTGCCGACCGAGTCGACATCGACCTGGAACTGGGCCAGCGGCACTTTCCCGTCTACCCCCTGGAAAAACCCATCGACCCCAACACCTATTTGCGCGAAATCTGCATTAAGGGGCTCAAGGAACGGTATGCGGGGAACGAGGAGATGCTGCCCGGCGGTGAGCTGGCGCCGCACGTGCAGGAGCGCATCGATCGGGAGCTGGGAGTCATCGAGCGTCTGGGGTTTGCCAATTACTTCCTGATCGTCTGGGACTTCGTCCGCTATGCGCGCGAGAAAGGGGTCCCTTGCACGGCCCGAGGCAGTGGTGTCGGCGCACTTGTATGTTACGCCCTCTACCTCAGCCACGTATGCCCGCTGAAGTATGACTTGCTGTTCGAACGGTTTCTGGATGAGAACCGGCTCGAGGCGCCGGATATCGATATCGACTTTTGCAAAGAGCGGCGCGGGGAAATCATCCAGTACGTGCGCGACAAGTACGGCCAGGACAACGTCGCGCAAATCGGCACCTTCGGCACGCTGGCCGCCCGCGCTGCCATCAAGGATGTCGGCCGAGCGTTGGGCATCCCCTTGCACCGCGTCAACCAGATCACCGAATTGGTGCCGGAAGAGCTGAAAATCACTCTGGACAAAGCCCTGGAAAAAAACGCTGAGCTGAAGCAGTTGTACGAATCCGATGCGGAGGTCCGCGAACTGATCGACATCGCCCGGCAACTGGAGGGCAATGCTCGCAACGTGGGAACCCACGCCGCCGCCGTGGTCATCGCCGATCGCCCCTTGACCGAATACGTTCCCCTGGGCCGAGTGCCCGGCAAGACGGACGTTATCACCCAGTGGTCGATGGGGGACGTCGAAGCCGCCGGCCTGCTGAAAATGGACTTCCTCGGCCTGCGCAACCTGACCATCCTGTGGAAGACCGTCGAGATCATCCGCGAAACGCGTGGAATCGAACTCGACATCCACAAGTTCCCGCTGGATGATCCAGAGACGTTCGCCCTGTTGCAACGTGGTGAAACCAAAGGCGTATTCCAATTGGAGTCGGGTGGAATTCGCGACCTGCTGCAGCGCATGAAACCGGATAGTTTTCGGGACATCATCGCCACCAATGCGTTGTATCGCCCCGGACCGCTGGAAGGGGGAATGGTCGATGATTACGTGGCTGTCAAGCACGGCAGGCAGGAAGCCACCTACCTGCACCCCATCCTGAAAGAAATCCTGGAAGAGACCAACGGAGTGATGGTTTACCAGGAACAGGTGATGCGGATCCTCAACCGGTTGGGCGGCATCGAACTGGCCAGCGCCTACACGTGCATCAAGGCGATCAGCAAGAAAAAAGAGGAGATCATCGCCGCCAATGAGTCGCAGTTCCTCAAGGGTGCCATGGAGAAGGGGCTGAGCGAAAAGAACGCCCGAGAGCTGTGGAACATGATCCTGATGTTCGCCGGATATGGGTTCAACAAGAGCCATTCCACAGCCTACGCCCTGGTGGCCTATCAGACGGCTTACCTGAAGGCGCATTACCCGGTCGAATTCATGGCTGCCCTCTTGTCCGGCGACATCCCCAATCGCAATTTCAAGCGCAAGGACTCGCTGGTCGAGCACCTCGACGACTGTGACCGTATGGGCATCGAAGTCGTCCCCCCCGATGTGAACCATTCCTTCGTGGATTTCACCGTCCGCGATGGCAAAATCCTGTTCGGTCTCTCGGCGATCAAAGGCTGTGGCGGGTCGGCCGGAGAATCGATCGTCGCAGCACGCGAAAAGGGAGGGCCCTTCACAAGCATTTACGACTTCTGCGAGCGGGTCGATCCCAGCGACTGCAACCGAGCCACCATCGAAACGTTGATCAAAGCTGGAGCATTCGACTCCCTCGGCTGCCGCCGCGCACAGTTAATGGCGGTCGTGGAAAAGGCGATGCAAGCCGGCGCCGCCCGCCTAGCCGACCGCCGAAGCGGGCAAATGAGCTTCTTCGAAGATCTGGATGCCGACCAGGAGGAAACTCCCTCAGCCCAAGAGAACCTGCCCGACATCCCCGAATTTCCGGAAAAGACCCGCTTGGCCATGGAAAAAGAGGTCCTGGGGACCTACCTGTCCGCGCACCCCATGTCCCAGTACACCGATCGGCTCCAACGCCTCTGCTCGCACACCACGGCCAGTTGAAATCGCTGGAGGATCGCTCGGAGGTCATCGTCGGCGGAATGATCGGCTCCATGAACGTCAAAACCACTCGCAACTCGAGACCGAACGAGCCCAACCGGTATGCCAATTTCGACCTGGAGGATCTCCAGGGAATCGTTCGCTGTGTCTGCTGGTCCAACGTCTACAAAGATCACGTGGACATCATCCAACCCGAAGCGGTCGTAGTCATGCGGGCCCGCGTGGAGAAACGTGGTGGCGGAGACGATATCGTGTTGGTTGCCAACGAAGTCATTCCAATCGACGAAGCGGATACGCGTTTTACCACCGGTTTGCGGCTGATGATCGACCAACGCCGGCACGATGAACAACTCCTACCTCGCATCCAAGAAGTGTTGCGCGGGTACCCCGGCAACCTGGACGTCTTCGTGACGCTGCGCTTGCAGAGCGGCGACATGGTGCAGCTAAAGAGCAAACGGCACCGAATCTCGATAACCCCCGAACTAAGGGGTCGACTGGACGACCTATTGGGGGAGGGGAGTCATACTCTACTGATTTCTCCGCCCAAACCCAACGTGCGTGGTGGATCTCGGCGGCGGGCAAGCGCCAGCTAGACGGTTCCTGACCATCAATCTGGTCGCGTTAGTTGCCTTTCGCGCGACTTGCAATTACTCTCAGATAGAATGCATGCCGATGTAGTTCATCCTTGGCGTTCGTCGGGCGATTGTGCGCCTGCACCGGAACAGTACCTTTTCGACCTCCTTTCGGACATAAGGCAAACACGATGCAAAGCCTTTGCAGTTTTCGCCACGCCATCCGCGTTCTGATGAGTGTTGTGGCATTGGCTATGGTTGTCACTACGGCCCCTCCGGCAGTAGCCAACAACAATAACAATAACAACAATAATAATAACAACAACAATAACAATAATAACAACAACAATAACAACG
>RFIQ01000237.1 GCA_003695565.1 Planctomycetota bacterium
CACAATATCGGCAACACGCTCAACAGTGTCAATGTCTCCGCGCAAGTGCTGCAACAGTGCATTCACGATTCCGAGCTGACAGGTTTGAGCAAAGTCATAGACCTGCTCGACGCGAACGCGCATCGGCTGGGAGAGTTTCTAACGCAAGACCCGCAGGGAACTCGGGTGCTTCCCTATTTGCGCGCCCTGGCCCGACGGTATGAGGCCGAACGAGAGGAAGCCTTGGCGGAAGTGGAAACGCTGACGCAGAGTGTGTACCACATCACGCGGATTGTGGCAGCACAACAGTCGCATGCGCGGGTAGCGGGCGTGACGGAGCAGATTGCTGTCGACGACTTGCTGGAAGATGCTCTGCTGATCCACGCGGAACGTGCCCGTAGTTCGGGAATCGAGATCGTCATTCGTACCGATGCGATCGATGTGATTCGTACCGATCGGCACAAGGCATTGCAAGTGTTGGTCAACCTGATCGGCAACGCGATCGATGCGGTCGAGGCGCATGACAGCCCCGTCCGACGGGTGACGCTGGTCACGCGCACAGAGGGCGACCAGGCGTGCTTCGAGATCCAGGATACCGGCGTCGGTATACCGACAGAGTTGCTTACAAAGATTTTTCAACATGGGTTCACGACTAAGCCCCATGGCCACGGTTTCGGGCTGCATAGTTGTGCCTTGACAGCCAAGGAACTGGGTGGAACGTTGACTGTCTCCAGCGACGGGGTGGGTAAAGGCGCCCAGTTTACGTTGCGGCTGCCACTATTTTCGGAAGGGGATGAAACATGTTCAACGATACGCAAGACCGTTTGCGCATCCTGATCATCGACGATAATACGGCGATCCATCAGGATTTCAACAAGATTCTCAATTGCTCATCGGACCATGATCTGGAGCAACTGGAAGAGGACTTGTTTGGCACCAGGCGTGCGCACCGGCAGGCGATGTTCGAACTGGAATTCGCTTCGCAAGGAGAGGAAGGGTTCGCCAAGGTGCAGGCTGCGGTCGCTGAGGGAAGGCCGTTCGCCGTCGCATTCGTGGATGTGCGCATGCCGCCGGGCTGGGATGGGGTGGAGACCATCAAGCACCTGTGGCAGGTGCAGCCCGATTTGCAGGTCGTCATTTGCACCGCGTATTCGGATTACTCTTGGTCGGAATTGGTGGCCGAGCTCGGTGAGAGCGATCACCTGTTGATCTTACGCAAACCGTTCGATAGCGCCGAGGTTTGCCAGCTAGCTGCAGCGCTGACGCAGAAGTACATGGTGGAACGCGACAACAAGCGTTACCGGGCGCAACTGGAACAGCAGCTTGAAAGCCAGTGTGTTTCCTTGGATAGGACACGGATGGATTTGGCATCTGCCCATGCCCTGTTTCAATCCACCCTGGATGCGCTTTCCTCTGAACTGGCAGTGCTCGACGACCACGGAACCATTCTGCACGTCAATCAAGCTTGGCAGGAAGACAATGGCGGCAGCCCCATGGTGGGAGCGGCCTGTCAAGTCGGAACCAATTACGTGGAATTCCTCAGGTCGCTGGGCGAAGAGGACACACCCGCCGCAAGCAAACTGATCGATGGGTTGGAGCAGGTGCTGGAGGGCCGCGAGAGCATCGTGATGGAGTATGAGTGTTCCTGCGGCGAAACGGGTACCAGGTACTACACCGTGCGAATCAACAGGTTTACCGAGACCAGCGGCGGGACGATTGTGCTCACGCACGATGATGTGACTGAATTCAAGACCATGGAAAAGCAGTTGAATCAAGCCCAAAAGCTCGAAGCATTGGGGCAGCTAGCGGCTGGCGTGGCACACGAGATCAACACGCCTATGCAGTACCTGGGCGACAATATTTCGCTGATGCGCAATTGTCTGCGGCAAGTCTTCGAGGCGCTGGATGAATTGGATCGATTGGCGACTGACCAGGCAGGGCCGCAACGTCAGGATCTCCAGCAGTGGAGGCAACGCTTTGGTCTGTCGCAGGTGCAAAGCGATCTCGAAGCGGCGCTGGATGATTGCCAGGAAGGCTATGAACGCGTTACATCGATTACGCGAGCGATGAAGCAGTTTTCGCATCCTGGCAAGGCTGCCATGGAATCGGTCAACCTTAATGAACTGGTCGTGGCCGCCTGCACCGTTACCCGCAACCGCTGGAAGTATGTGGCAGAATTGAAGACGGACCTGGATGCGGAACTTGGATTGTGCCAGTGCAATGTGGGCGAAGTCAATCAAGTCCTACTCAATTTGATCGTCAATGCTTGCGATGCAATGGCAGAAAAGCACGAGAACGACGACCAACAGTTAGGTCAACTCATTCTCCGGACACGCGATGAAGGGGCCTATGTACGCCTGGAGGTCGCCGATACCGGAACTGGGATTCCTGCGCAGATCCGCGAGCGTATTTTCGATCCATTTTTTACTACCAAGGATGTTGGTAAGGGGACCGGGCAAGGATTGAGCATTTGCTACAACGTCGTGGTCAATTCCCATAACGGATCGATCAGTGTGGACAGCGCGGAGGGGCACGGGACGACCTTTGTGGTACGGCTGCCGAAGCACCATAGCGAGGATGCCGCCGAGAGGCAGGATTTGCACCAACATCAACCTGGCGGCGAGCGGCACGCCGAGCCCGGGGACATGGAACAGCACGACTTGATTGGATAGAGATCTCCCCAAACTAAAAACGATGCAAGAGGCCCAGAAATGAATGATAAAGTCATGTTCGTCGATGATGAGGAGCGATTGCTCGGCGCGATCGAGAGACGGTTCCGCGGCGAGCTGAACCTCACCACCGCATTGGGAGGTCCAGATGCGTTGCAAAAGATGAAGACGCACGGTCCGTTCGCGGTCATAGTCACCGATATGCGCATGCCAGGCATGGACGGACTGCAGTTCATCGGTGAAGCACGCAAGATCGCCGGCAACACGGTATTCGTGATGCTCACCGGAAATCAAGATCTGACGACTGCGGTAGAAGCGGTCAACCGAGGCCAGGTGTTTCGGTTCCTGACCAAACCTTGTCCCGCCGACCATCTCCTCGAAGCCATCCGGGCCGGAATCAAGCAGTACGATTTGATGGTGGGGCGCCAAGAATTGCTCCATCAAACATTTGCTGGCTCTGTCAAGCTGCTGTGCGAGGTGTTGGAATTGGCGCAGCCCGAGCAACTTGGCCGGACTCAGGAGGTGCAGCGTATCCTAGAGGCTGTGGTAGCGAGGTTGGACCTGACCAGGCATTGGGAGTTCAAAGTCGCCGCGCGGCTGGCCAATGTCGGATGTGTCGTCGTTGCTGGAAGTTTCGCCGATGGCGATGAATTGGTTCAGGAACAGGCTGCAGCGGCTGCCCGATTGGTAGCTCACATTCCTCGCCTGGAGAGCGTAGCCGAGATTATCCGCCAATACCCGATCAGCACCGGAGAGTTTCCGCGCGTCGATGGAGACAAAGAGGCGCTGGTCCAGTGTGGCGCCACTTTGCTGCGTGTTGCTAATGAAATGCATGCTTGCCATCTGTTGCAAATGAGTCCGTCTGCCGCACTGGCGCGGATTCGGAATCGAATGCCGGATCTGCCCGAAGACGTCGCCCAAACTGTCAAGGAAATTTTGGCGAGCATGTTGGACGATGCAGAGAAGGCCCGAGTGATCGAGGTCTCCGTACACGATTTGGCGGAAGGAATGATCCTGGCCGAACATTTGGTCCGCAGCGATGGGATCCGCATCCTCTCGCGAGGCACCGCGCTCTCTCGCATGTTCATCGATCGCATCACGCGACTGGCCGCTCAAGGAAAACTGAAGAATTCCGCTCGCATTGTGGAGTACCCAAAGAGGACCACCGCGCCGTTCGTGCCGGTGCCCACCTCGTGTGGTCATGGGCAGTGCGCCACCAATGGTGGTCAATAGAGCTTGTTCAAGTTCCTGTCGTGGTGATAGCCAAATCACCAGCGCAGCCCGCCACTAACGGGAGTCGTTTGAGCTTTGTCAAGTTTAGAAGGTGGGGCAAGCATCCTGTAGGCCACGCGTCATCGGGCCTGTATCACAAGCTGAAAGCTTGCGCCATCGAACGTGGCTAGCCTAAAAACCAATACCTGGCAAAGCACCAGGCGAGCAGGCCGGCCAATGGTTCCAGCAGGGGCTGACGCCAGGTGGGCCGGTACATCTAAGCGAGCAAGTAATCGTCGAGCGATCCGTTGCTATCACCAAACCGGTCGGCGGCAATCCCCATGCGGCTGAGCATCGAAACATATAGATTGCACAAAGGTGTATCGGCTGGCATTTCGATGCGGCGACCGGTACGGAAGGCACCGCCGGCGCGCCCTGCCAGGATCAAGGGCAAATCGTGTTCGGTGTGCCGGTTGCCGTCCTTGATCGAGGAACCGTACTGGATCATGCAATTGTCCAGCAACGTACCCTGGCCTTCGTCAAGCGACTTGAGTCGCTCGAGAAAGTAGGCGAACTGCTCGACATGCCAGGTGCAGATGCGTTCATACTGATCGCGGATTTCTTTCTGCTCGCGGTGATGGGAAAGCTTGTGGAAACCGCCCGTCACCCCGGGCAGGAAGGAGAAGTCGCGCCCCGTCTGTGCATCGCCCAGCATGAACGTGCAAACGCGTGTGCTGTCCGTCCAGAATGCCAGGGCGATAATATCCAGCATCAACCGCACATGCTCTCGATGGTCCTTGGGTACGCCAGCCGGTGGGCGGTCGACCTGGTAGGTGTCGGGGTTCTGCCATTTTTCCCGAGGATGAAGCGCGGCTTGCATACGACGCTCGATGGCGCGGACCGCTTCCAGGTACTGATCGATCTTGCGGCGATCCGCGCGACCAACTCGGCGCTGCAGTGATTTGGCTGATTCGGTGACCAGATCCAGAATGCTGGCATCGTCGTGCTGCAGTGACATGGCCACACGTGGGTCATCGGGCTGAACACCCGCGAGAATCGGAGAAGGCGTGCCGCGGAACAAGCGGTCGAATGCCAATTGCGGAATGATCTCGCGTTCCACCGGCGTGTGCGGATCTCGCCAGGAGATGTAGGATCCGTAGATTCTGGCAAATCCGCCGCCCACTCCGTCGATTCCAGTCCGCGGTACGTCGACCCCCAGTTCCAGCGACGGCAGCACCGTCGCCGTACCGGTATGTGCGGCCATCGCCTGGTCGACCGAAGTTCCCCCAGTATCCAGATCTCGGCCCGTGGAACGGGTCACGTAGCCTCCCGACAGCCAGGCAGGGACTTTAGGCCAATGTCCGTTGCGGCCGACCGTCTTCTCGTGCCATAGATTCTCCAGGATGCAGATGTCCTGGCGGAAGGGGGACAGAGATTGCAACATCGGCCCCAGTTGGTATGCCTCGTCACGTCCCGTGGGCGTCCATCTTTCGGGGACAACGCCATTGGGCACAAACAGGAAAGCGGCGCGTACGGGAGGTCGATCCAATCCAGGTCGGGGGCCGGCCATCGCCTCGAGATACGGCAGCGCCAGGGCGGCCCCCGCCCCTTTCAATGCTGTGCGTCGAGAAATCGGTCTTGCCATCGTAACCTACTCCGTAGCCTGTTGCGCGAGTTCTATGCGTTGTTTGTTGCGGAAGGGAAGGGACAAAACGATCTGTCGGATCAATTCTCCGCCGCGATATTCGTGCTGTTCCAAGTGATTTACGATCTGCTCGATCGTGCAGTGGTCACGATCGGTCAGGCTGCGTCCCAAGGCATAGCCGAGCAGTTTTCGGGTGACCTGTCGCAAGAACGCTCGTTTTCGCCGCAACAGGACTTGTTTCAATTCCACGGGGCCGCCAAAGACTTCGCCAGAAGGCAATCGCCCCGTGGCGTCGACCGGTTCGCGTCCGATAGTATCGCGCCACCGTCCCAAGAAGTCAAAGTTCTCCAGTCCGATACCGATGGGGTCGATCAAGTTATGGCAAGCGGCGCAAGCAGTTGCCTGACGATGCTGGTCGAGCACCTCGCGCAGCGAGGCACTGCGCTTGGCCGCGTTGAGCTTCAGGGCGGGCACGTCTGGCGGCGGTGAGGGAACCGGAGTGCCCAGTAGCGTGTCCAATACCCATGCTCCGCGCAGGACGGGACTGGTGGTTTTCTCTTCGGTGTGAGACGTCAACGCCAACACGGCCCCCAATCCCAATACCCCACCGCGGCGCCGATCGGGCAGATGGACCTTCTGGAACTGGTCCTTGATCAGCTTTTCCGCCCCTTCGATCTCATAGAACTTCGCCAACCGGCCGGTCATGATCTGGTAATCGCTGTCGATCAACTCCAGCAAACTGCGGTCTTCCTGCACAATGGTTTGAAACAACAATACGGCTTCCTGACGCATGTCCGCAGCGATGTCAGGAGTGTAGAACTCCTGGATGGCATTGGTGGTCGGTGCGACCCGGCCGCCAACGTCGCGCGTCCCTAGCCATTGCCCGACAAAACTCGTGAAGAACTCTGCGGAACGTGGATCTTCGAGCATGCGATCCGCCTCCGCCAGCAACACATCATCCCTCTGCAAGACACCGCGAGCCGCCTGGTCCCGCAGTCGTTCGTCCGGCATGGTCGACCACAAGAAATAGGACAGGCGCACCGCTAATTCGTAGTCGTCGAGCGGCGTGATCGCTTCCGATTCGGGGACTTGTTCGATGCGGAACAAAAACTCCGGGGAGACCAGGATCGCCTTGACAGCGAGTTTCAATGAGTCTTCGAACGAGTCGCCGCGGCTTTGAGCGCGGTCAAACAATTGCATGAAACGGTCCACTTCCGTCGACTTCACTGGCCGACGAAAGGCCAGCGGCAAGAGATGCTCGATCCGTTGTCGCGCGTGGGATCGGGGATTTCGAGGTACCTCGCCTGGCGTCAGCCCCGTGATGCGCCGGTGGGCCGCCTGTTGTTGCTTGGAAGGTTGCACAGGAACCTGATCGACGCGGACCTCGATCAAGCTCAGCGATTCGTTGTTGGGCGACTGCACGCCCACGCTGTGGAGACCTCGGGGGAGGTGGAGCGTCACTGCGGATTGGCAGGTGTCACGGTCGGAGTCTGCCGCGAACTCCAGGCGGCTGACGGTCAGCCCGTCTACCTGCAATCGGACCGGGCGCTGGGGTGGTGGGCCTTGCAATCGGACCTGTACCCGGTACTGGCCGGTCATGGCGGCTGGGACCAACGCATAAGCCGTCTGGCCAGGGGCGATCCGGCGGAACGAGTGATTGCGGTCGGATGCCTCGGGCAGCAATTCCCCAACCGCAACGCGCATCGCCAGCGGCGGTGACAGGATCGCCGCATCTACCACGCGCTGGGCACATTCGAGGTAGCGCTCCATCAGCAGCGGAGGGAGGAACAAGGTTTCGCCGTTGTTGTCGAATCCTTCCCCGCCACCCGTGTCCGAAGGCAAGATGCGTGTGAAATCGAATTCCAATCCGACTAGGTCGTGAAGCGTATTTTGATACTCCTCGCGATTCAGCCGCCGAGTTTGCACCCACCCCGCATAGGGACCGCTGTTACACGCGGTCGCCCGCAGGGTTGTCTCGATCCACGTCGCGATTCTCAAACGAGTTTCTTCGTCAGGCTGCGGCTCGTCGGCCGGAGGCATTGTGCGGTTTCGAAGCTGGGTCTGGATGCTGTTCCACAAGCTGCGAGCGCGGTCGATGTCGGTCACCGATCGGGCGTCGAGAAAATGCACCTCCTGCCCCGCGGATGGGTCGTGGCAATCCGAACAGTATTGGACGAGTGCGGGGCGGATCCCCTCCACAAATTCTCGATCCAGTTGCTCTACCGATGGTGGCATTGTGGACATCGGCTCCGACGCAAGGGCGCTGCGCACCATCAGCATCGCAGCCGTTCCGAACAACAGAACCATGGACAGACGAATGTGCATGTTTCAATTTTGGTGGGATGGGAACTGGCGGGATTTAGGAAGGCGCCGGTGGGCGAAGTCCGCTCGAGGGGCCGGCCGGGGGAGGGGAAGCCAAGCACAGTGGACGACCGTGTCGCTAACGCCATTATAGCCAGTCATCCTGCCGGGAAGAATCTCTCCTACTGAGCCGGTTCGTGGATGCGGGGTGGACCAAGCGCGCAGCAAGACCGGATCTGGCCAAGAAGAAAATGCAAGCAGGTTGGGGCCCTACGCGGCCCGATGAAGGGGCGCGGTTGAGGGCAGGGCGACGGTTGCCAACGGACCGCCCGGAGTCGAGCTGGCTAAGATCACTGAGCCTTCGTGCGCGATGTGTTCCAGCCAGTTGGCGAGAGGGCCCTGGTGAGGATGCGCCGGATCCAAACCACCATTGAGAATGACCAGATCGGATGGCCCGAATTTATGAGCCACCCGTACGACAGCCGATTCCGGTGGGCCGGGAATCAACCAGGCGCGGAATCCGAGCTGGGCGGCCATGCGATGGGCATCCTTGAGATGCAGATGGGGTTTGCCGTCGTTGGCAGACTCGAACTCATCGGTCCCGATGTAGCGGATTTTCTCGACGTCAGGCGGGACTTCTACCAATTGGGCGATCCGCCTTGTACGTTGACCGGCCCCCATGCCAACTTCCAGGATCGAGCGAAAGGGACGGTCCAACAAGAACCGGTAGAGGGGACGGTCTTCCTGCGGTTTGGCCAAGCATGTCCAATACAAACGCTGCAACCACCCCGATCGGTTCATAGCGGTAGATCCCTCAAACAAATGGTGATTGTGGCCCTCGGCACCGATCACAGCACGATGTGGCAATCCCCGACCCTTTTGCATCCATGCGAAAAGATCGGGTTTGAATTACCAGTACTTGGGGATTCCGCCAAAGTCGTCTTCCTGACATCGTCGGCGCCAGCTCCCGAGAAACCTCCTTGCTCTCGTTCCGCTGGGTCCCCGCGGGCCCGTATGCCACAGCGGCGAATCCTTCGCCTCGGTGCATCCCCTGCACGCTGTGCCATGCTTGCCGGCCAGGCCGCTTCCTGCCTGCCCACACACTTAAATCGACATTTTCTGCCGCACAATCGATGGGCTTTGCACACCGCCAATTCCCTTTACCAGCCGTCAGGATTGGCGTAATCACTCCATTTTTAACGATCGATACGCTGAGGCGTTACTCCGGGGTCTCTATTGGGTGCAACCGGCGCGAATCGACCCTATGTTTCCAAGTGGGGACAAAAAAATACTGAAGAGCTTGCTGGTTCGGGCCGGCACCCCATCGTGCGGTCCAAGCGTTCTCGCTCGCCGATAGGGGCCACTGAGGAACGTTGGGAACAGACGAAGGAAGTTATGCCGAAAGAACACTCTCCATCTCGACGTTGTGCCGGTCCCATGTCGCTGTTTGAGCCGTGCGAACGGCGATTGGTGCTGTCGGCCCAGCTTCTTTTCGACGTCTTGGGCGATGTGGGGCTGGACCAAGCAGTGATGGCGCCAGGGCCGCAGGATGCTGTCGAATTTCCGGTCTTGCCTCAACTGGCTGAGGCCCATGCCGCCACGGGATGGGACCTGGTGCAATCCCAGTTTGGGCTGACGGGCCGCGGTCAAACCGTGGCGGTGATCGACAGTGGCGTCGCGTGGGATCACCAGGCATTGGGGCAAGGATTTGGCCCAGGGCACCGGGTCGTTGGCGGATGGGATTTTGCCGAGAATGATGCGGATCCGTACGACGACGCGCCCGCCGGTTTCCACGGTACCCACGTCAGTGGGATCGTGGGAAGCGCCGACCCGCAGCACCGGGGAGTCGCTCCCGGCGTAGATTTGGTCGCGTTGCGCGTGTTCGACGATATGGGACAAGGTCGTTTGGATTGGGTTGAAAACGCTCTGAGGTGGGTACACGCCAATCGCGAGGCTTTCGACAATCCGATAACGACCGTCAACTTGAGTTTAGGAACGCAATGGAACTCCGACCAGGTTCCGTCCTGGGCCACGCTGGAGGACGAGTTTCAACTGCTGGCCAATGACGGGATCTTGGTTACCGCCGCGGCGGGGAACTCGTTCCAGCAGTACCTCACAACCGGTGTGAGTTACCCGGCCGCCAGTCCCTACGTGTTGCCGGTGGCCAGTTTGGATGACGACGGATCATTGAGCGATTTCAGCCAACGCAATGGCCGCGTGCTGGCCGCCCCGGGCAGCAACATCGTGAGCACGGTCCCGGATGGCTTCTTCGGTCGGGACGGAGTGGTCAACGATTTCGCTCAAGCCAGTGGAACCAGCATGGCCGCGCCGTATGTTGCCGGGGCATCCGTCCTGGTCCGTCAGGCGATGGAAATGGCCGGTTGGAATTCGATCGATGCGCAAACCATCACCGATCACTTGCATGCGACTGCCAATCATGTGTTCGACGCCTTCACCGGGGCGCAATACGATGCGCTCAATCTGCAGGCGGCGATCGATGCGGTGATTCCCGACGATGGAGTTCCCGACACTGCCGACAGTGGCTTGCAGTTGGCCGATTTGAACACGTCGATCGAGACGTGGATCAACCATTTGGGCGATGTGGATGCCTACCAGTTCACCGCTCCCAGCGACGGGCGTCTGACGATCGATGCCAGCAGCCAATGGGCGGAGGGACTGCAGTGGACGATCTTGTCCAGCGACAATGTTCCGCTGGCCAGCGGCGGAGAGGATGCCCGAATGATCGATGTGCACGGCGGCGCGAACTACCGCTTGATCGTGTCCGCCGAGTCGATCGGCCCGCTCCAACTCAGTTTTCAATTCGATGCTGCCGCGCCACCGGCGGACACCATGCCGAGCGGCCCGGCAGAGGACTTGGGAACCATCGATTTTCTGCGAATGTCCGTCGATGCGGGGCAAAACTATTCGGCCCTGGCCATCCGCGATGGGACGTTTACCATCGAATGGCAGGACTCGGATTCTTCCGGGCAAGGGATGTTCGTCCGCATGCCGGATGGGCTGGTCGCCAGCGTCAGCGACTGGCAAACGGACCATCTTCGCGCCGACATCCCGGTGCGGGCCGGCGAGCGCGTCGAGTTCTTCTTGCCGAGTTCAGTCGACGGAACCGGACAACTGACACTGGCCAATGCATGGAACGCCACGGGTGATGCGGCGGTGCTGGCAGGGTCCCAGGCCAGCGATGCCATCGAGTTGAACCTGGCTTCCTCCACAGTGGTATTCAACGGAGTTCGTTACGATGTCGATGCTGGCCAACTCGGGCGTCTGATGATCGATGGATCGATTGGAAATGACCGGCTATCGATCGTCGGATCTGACGGAACTGAAATGGTGCAGTTGCGGCCTGGTGCGTCCAGTCTGGAATCGGACGGCGTATCGGTCCAGATTCGCGATGTAGAACAGGTGGCCTATGCCGGTGGCGGCGGTGCCGACCGCGTCTACCTGTACGATTCCAACACGGACGATACGCTGAACATTCGTCCCCACCAGGCCGATCTGATCGGCGTCGGGTACCGTTTCGAGGTCTCTCAGGCGGCACGGATATTTGTTCATGCCACCGGGGGCGGTCAGGATTTCGCCTTCGTGTATGATTCGGCCGGGGATGATTCCCTGAGCGTGCGACCGCAGTTCACCAGCCTGCGGGGCGACGATTATTTCAACTACGTGCGCGGATTCGAACGCGTGTTCGCCTATGCGGACGCGGGGGGGAGGGACACGGCCTCCTTGTACGATTCGCCTGGTGACGACCGGTTTCTGACCAGTGGCACCACGGCTTCCATCGTCGGACCAGGTTTTTCCAGTTTCACTCGCGGATTCGAGGTTGTCCATGCCGAGGGAGGGGCCGGGGGCAACGACACAGCCGCCTTGTATGGTTCAGCCGGATCGTCGCAGTGGCACCAGGGGGCGGACTTCGTCAGTTTTCGCGAGCAGGGTTGGATCCGCGAGGCACGCCGCTTCGGCGAGGTGGCTGCGTATGTCGGTGGACAGCTTCAATCCGTACTGAATGTCTCGGGCGTAACGGCAGGAACTGAAACCGCTGCGGCCTGGGCACACCCGACCGCCCATGCGGCCGCCACTGAGCCGCCGGCGCCATCTTCACCTCCACCTGCAGTCGGGCCGGTCGACTGGCAACAGCACGGTCTAGATCCGGCGTTGCAAGCCAGTACCGAACCCGTATGGCGCGACGGTACTTGGGAGCGGAACGTCCTCGTCGGTACGGCTGCGGCCCAACATGACTACGATCTGGGGCCGGAAACCGAACTGCTGACTGATGCAATTCGGCTTCGCGACTGGGCGGCCGAACGGTTGCACTTGCCCGAGGAACCGCTGCTTGGGGATGCGGATCTGGAACAGAGCGTGTTGCACGAAGCGTTCCGCCAGTTGGCGGATGAAGACTAGTGCTCTGTTAAGTTCTGAACGTGGGGTAAGCATCCTGCTTGCCATGCGTCACCATGGCTCTATTGCAAGCCAGAAGCTTTCGCCACGAAGGTGGCTACCCCAGCAATTAAGACTCGACAGAGCACGCGCGGCCCGCTGCGCAGCGTCCAGGGCTGCGGAGGGCCCATGCGAAGCGCGGCGGCCGGCGAGACGGTGCGGCTGCCTTGTCGATCCGTTCCCGTACCGACCGGAGTTGCTCCTCTGCCGAAATTCGCCGCACCCGCGCGGCGTCTCGGTTTCATTTCGGCAATGTGAAGTCGGGCAGACGCACGATTTCGCCTCCCTGTACAGCCGATTCGTGGGCGCAGATCCCGACGCACGTCCAGTTGGCGGCGGTTACCGCGTCGGGCCATGGATCGCGGTCCTCGATCAGTGCTGACACAAATTCATGCACGAGGTGCGGATGAGACCCACCGTGTCCGCCCCCTTGGATGAAGGACAAATGTTGGGCGTCGTGGATTTCCTGCGGCAAGGTGAAACGCTGGATCTCCGGCGGCAGCAAGTGCGCGTAATCGGGCACTTCGACGCGCTGCGGGATTTCCGGTTCGGGCTTCTTGGCCGTGTGGATCACGTGGGGCTCGCCTTCGATCAAGGCCCACTCGAAGCTCTTCTTGGTTCCGTAGACATCGAAGCTTTCCCGGTACTGGCGTGCCACGTCGTACAGGAATCGCCAAACGTGCGCGGCGACATCCGAGTCCTTGATTTTGATATGGCAGGATTCAACAGCAAACTTATTGCCAGATTTCTGCGCGATGTCATCGCGGACGGTGCCGGATCCGAAACAGCTAACGTATTCGGCGAATCCTTTGAGCAGTCCCAAGCAGGGGCTGACGACGTGCGTGGCGTAATGCATCGGAATCATTCGCTGCCAGTATTCGGGCCAGCCGTCCATGTCTTGTGGGTGGGAGGCCGCCAGGTACTGTACTTTGCCCAGTTCCCCCTTCTCATACATTTCCTTGATAAACAAGAATTCGCGGCTGTAGACCACGGTTTCCGCCATCATGTATTTCAATCCAGTTTGCTGGACTTTTTCGACGATTTGCCGGCACTCGTCGATGGTGGTGGCCATGGGCACGGTACACATTACGTGCTTACCCGCATCCAACGCCTGCAGGGACATCCAGGCGTGGTCATTGATGGGGCTGTTGATGTGCACAAAATCGACGTCGGGGTCGGCCAACACTTGTTCGAACCTGGTGTAGCGCCGTTCGATGCCGAATTCGTCACCGCACTTGTTCAACTCCTGCTCGTTGCGGCGGCATATGGCAATCACGTTCGCCTGGGGATGCGCTTGATAAATCGGGATGAACTCTGCACCAAACCCGAGTCCAACCATGGCAACATTCACGGTCTTGGTCATGTCGATGCTCCAGCAAAGTGAGTGTCAGAATGGATATGCAGGGAATTGTTGTTCCAGATGTTACTGTGGGCGAGATCCAAGGGTTGCGATCGCGGTTCTGGGTGACGTACGGCGGCGGAGATTGCGCATTACGGCTGGTTCGTTCCGGCTGCCGCGGAGGGTCGGCAGTAGCGATCCAGCCAGTCGAAGAACACTCGGCCCCAGAGCACACCATTCTGGGGAGAGAGCACCCAATGGCCCTCTTGCGGGAAATACAGGAATCGGCTGGGCACGCCTTGAACTTGGGCCGCGGTGAATGCTTCCATACCTTGCGTCACCGGGACACGGAAGTCCTTCTCGCCGTGGATCACCAGCAATGGCGTCTTCCATTTTCCGGCGAAACGGTGAGGAGAAAACCGCTGGTAATCCGCGAACACTTCATCGCTGGACCAGTAGGGCCCGCCCAGGTCCCAATTGACGAAGAAGAGTTCCTCGGTCGAGCCGTACATCGATTCGAGGTTGTAGACACCGCAATGCGCGACCATGGCGCAGAACCGATCATCCGAGTTGCCCATCAACCAGTACACCGTGTAACCGCCGAAACTGGCTCCGATGGCTGCAACGCGGGAGCGATCGATGCGAGGGTCGGCCAGCATGCCGTCGGTGGCTGCCAGGATATCTTGCATTGCCTGGCCCCCCCAATCACGGCTGATCGCATCGTTCCATTCCCGGCCGAAGCCCGGCAATCCACGACGGTTGATGGCTAGCACCACATAACCATGATCGGCCATCATGTGAAAATTCCAGCGATAGGAAAACCACTGGCCGATCTGCGACTGGGGACCGCCCTGGCAATAGGTTAGCATGGGCCACTGGCGGCCGTCCTGGGGGTCGTAGTCGGGGGGGAATATGACCCAGCAATGAATGGATTTTCCATCCGTTGCTTTGAAAAACCGTTGTTCGATTTTTGGCAGTTCCAGTTTCTCGAACATCTGGCCGTTGACGTCGGTCAGAGTGATCGGCGGCGCGGGCTCGCCAACCTCCACGTCGACCAAGGCCAGTTCGACCGGCCGTAACATGCTCTGCTGCCGGACCAATAACCAGGGGCTGTTAGGGATGGCATCGACAAGTGCCAAATCGAATCGGCCGGTGGATAGACGCCTCAATTGCGGATCTTCCGCATCCAATGCAAACACCTGGGTAGTCCCGCGCGTCTCGCTGTAAAAATATACCGTTTTGCTGTCGGGGCTCCAGGTGGCGTGATGGGTCGTCTGATCCAGCCCCACGGTGATTTCACGCAGCGTTTCCGTGGCTCGGTCGTACAGCATGATGCGATTGCGATCGGATTCGAAACCGCCACGTGCCATGGAGTGGAAGGCGATGAACCGTCCGTCGGGCGAGTAACGCGGCTCCATGTCGTAGCCGGGCATACCCGGCGTAATGTGTTGCAATGGACCTCCGCGCGTCGACACTAGGTAGATGCCGGAATCAGTGCTCTCGGCTGGGTTGTTGACCAGCTTCAACGTCAAAGCCAGCTCCTGGCCATCCGGGGAAAACTCGAATTGTTCCCGCCCACCGAAAGGGGGCAAGGGACAATCGGCTCGCATGCCAGGCATCAAGTCCAAAGGTTCGGAAACGCGGCCATCGGCACCGATTGTGGCGACGTGTACATGGCTGTAGGCGTAATCATGCCACTGGTCCCAATGGCGATACAATAGCCCATCGATGATCCGTGCATCGGCTTGGGGCAAATCGGGAAAGATCTCATTGACGGTCTGGTCCAGTTTGACATCGACGGTAAAGGCGATCGCATCCCCGGTAGGAGAGGGTTTCAAGTTGCCGATACCCTGGGGAACATGCGTCAATTGCTGTGGCACGGCACCGGGAGCGGGATCCAGCATCCAGGCTTGGGGACGTGCCTCCTCACCATCGGGTGTCGCAACATAGATCAACTTCGGCCCGCCGCTGCGGTTCAACCAGCCGAGCGAGTTGAGTCCCTTTACGCCTTCGAGGAGCCGCTGGGGCTTGCTGGCCATCGACCGAGTGTCGAAGGCGACCGCGGTCCGCTTTGCTGTTTGCGCAGCCGAACGATCGGGGATCTCCTGCAGCAGTAGATCGGACTTGCCCGCGTTTTCCGCCAGGTCGTATCGGGTGGCCAGATAGGCCACCCAACGTCCGTCGGGAGAAACCGCGGCGTCGGTGATCCTCACCAAGTCCCATAATCGCTCCGGCGTCAGCCGTTCCGCGATTGCCGGTTGCATGCCTGCGATTAAAACCAGCCACACCAGCGCGGTGGTTCCGATCGTCGCAATTCGCTTGGTCATCGATGCAGGTCTCCGAGTTGTGGGGAGCTGGGGGATGGGCGTGTTGCCGGGAGCATCGGTTCCCGCCGCATCTATCCGGACACGCCCTGTCGGGCCTTCCAAGTTGGCCGCTCAGTATACCCCATCGTGTCGACTCGCGGGGGCAGAGATCCACGCTTGGGCCGGGTGAGCGTCTGGGGAAGAGGGACGGCGGCGGGATGGGGGTCAGACGCGGCCGGAGGGCGATCGAGGAGATGCGCCGATGGCAGTTGCTGTTTCGGTGTTAAGGCGCTTCACCAGGAACTGGCGCGGAGGAGGGAGAGGCCTGCGGCAGGGGAGCGATGCCGGACAGCCTGGCCGTGAAGATGTCGATTTCGAAATCCAACCGAGTCCGTATGACTCCGCCGGAGAATTCGATGCGCGCGTCGACGGTGGCCCCATTGGCATCGGCGTCGATCGCCATCGACTCGATGCGGGTTGCCCGGTATTCTCCCCAAAGTCCGCGCCATTCTGCCTGGATTTTTTCCAGTCGCTGCAGAGTTTCTGGGGTTTGCAAGCCGGCGACCAATACATGCGACCACTCCTGCCGCGTGCCAGTGACCAGATAATTAACAGTCCGGGGGACCACGCGCTGGAGGACAGCGGGCATATCGACCTGGTCCAAAAAACCTGTGGCTCCCGGGATCTCGACCTGTAGCGCCTTCAGGGCATCGAATTCGAAGTGCGCCGTAAACGGAAATTCAGTACTGCCGCCTGCCATTACGCCCCCGATGCGTTTCTGGAAGGCACCCGGACGATAGACATGCATGACACGCACTGGCGGAACCAGGTCGACCGGGAACGCCTCTGCCGCAGCGCGGAGTTTGCCCAGAAAACCACGCGTGAGCTCGGGCACGGCCTGGGCACGGTCGGGGGGAGCCAACAAGCCAAGCAGGGATTCACCCGAGGGGTCCGCCAACGCTGCGACCAGGGCCTGGGGAGAGTGGTCGTCGGCCGCTGGATACCGCGCCTCCACCTCGGTTGAAAAGTCGAACAATTCGGGAGTTCCTGCAGGGAGTCCGTATTCGGTGAGTACCGTGATGGGGGCCGCCGCTTCGAATTCTATCACCCCACACGCAGCGACCATTACGGGAAACAACCGCTGGCGGCGATTGGAGATCATGGGTGCGTCGATAAAAATGTTTGCAATTCTATGTGTTGCGCTCGTAATGCCACTCGCATCGCGCAGCCCTTGCAGGCGTTCGAGGGGCAACTGACGCGCAAACGGTTCGGCCAAACGGTCGTGTGCCGCTGCGATATCACCACCGATCAATGCGTTCCAGAAATTGCGAGAGTGCTCCCGAACGGATGGAGCTGGGGCAACGGCTCGCAGAGTGCTATCGGCCAGCCGATCAGCCAGGATGGTAATGCCCAGCATGCCATCATCGAGCAAATCGATGCGAACGAGAGCTGCGGCACGCTCGAATTCGATATTTCCTTCCAGGAACGGGTAGGGCAGATCCGCGTTGCCGTACCATAAATCCCAATCCACAGATTGGGTCATCGGCCCCAAGAATCGCAAACAATTGCATAGGATTTCGTCCCGCTGAGCAGCATCGACGATCGATTCCAATTGCGGTGACCAGGGGAGCGAGTCCAGTGATGGAACGGCTGAATCGGGCTGTGCCAGGCTCTGCGCGGCGACGGCCAATTGCTCGATTGCCTGGCGCGCCATGGCGGCCAGTTCCGGCGATGCGCTGGGCCATGTTTCGCTGAAGTCGACCAGAGCCAGATGCCCTCGGGCGATGCGTTTCGCGTTGCAAGGAAACATGAATGTCACCCGGCAAATGCAGCGCTTGTCCGATTCGAACTGGACCGCGTGATCGACATAGAAGGGACGAGTCTGCAAATCGAAGTCGTATGCGCCCACCACGGTTTGTTTGAACTCGACCTGCCGCACGTCCTGGCCATACTTGGCTTTCAATCTCGCGACCAGCCCCTGGATGTCGGCCAACTCCACTCCGTCGCGGTACGAGGGTGAGAACATGGCCAGCGCGCGTTCGGCTCGGCCCGTGGCCAACAGATACGTCAATCGTTCGGCCTGGCCGATGTATGTGGATGCGTCGACGGGACGGACAAACCAATCGTCCGGCAACTCCAGTCCTTCGAACGTGATGTGGATGATCCGGTGGCGGACGACTACCAAGGAGAATCGCGCCTGGGGCTGGGCAGGGAATTCGAGGCGACCATGGAGGATCCGCGTGCCCAGTTCACCCTCCCAACTAAGCCATCCGTCCAAATCATCCGCCTGGGCCCCTGGCGTGCCGAAGTGCGTGCGAGCATATGCGGCAAATGCATCCAGCGTCGGCCAGTCGATTCGTGCCAGGGGCGGATCGGCCAACAGTTCGCGAGAGGACTCGCCGCGCAGCACCTGGACAAAACGGTGCACGATATTTTGTTCGGCGGCGTTCAGCAGCACGCGCGGAACCTGGAATGCGTCTTCTGCCGGGACGCTGCCGATCGCCAGCTCCAACGCTGCCGGCCCGCCGCCCTGCTCCGCCCCGAGCTGGCGGTCTCCGTCGCGGACGGACAGGGTAATCGTCTCCCGGCTGGGATTGACCAACCAGATACGAATGCCTTCCACGCCGATATCGAGCGGAATCGCTTCGTTGGGCTGGTCCACGGTGTGCCGGATGCCCACCGTGCGCGTGGCGGTGCCGTCCTGGTAGTAACGCACGTAGACCATCACCGTTTGCCCGACTGGCCCGTTGATTTCCAAAACCGGAGCAATAAAAGCCTGCGGCGAATCACTGGTGGGCAAGGTGTCCTGCTGCGGCACGGGGGCAGCCCACACGCTCTGGAGGGAGGTCAGCAACACGCCACACGCCAGCCATCGGACGCAGAGGTTCAGGCACGTGTGTGTAAATTCCATTGCACCTCGTTTTCGTTTAGGGAAGATCATTCGGCGCCGCGGGTCGAGCAATCGCTCTTCAAATTGAAGTCCACGGCGGAATCGGACTCCGTGATGGTGACGCGCAACTGGGAATTCCGATTGTAGCACTCGGGGATGCGTTCCTGGGAGACAGCGGATGGCTGGGCATCGGGGTCTTCCTCTTCGGCACTATCCTCCGCCGACGCCAGATCGCCCAACGGGTTCCTGGCGGTCGAGATCTCAACGCGTTTTTCACCAGGGGTCACGCCCGATTTTTGGGAATCGAACATCATGGTGTAGTGTCCCGATGCGTCGGTGATGCCATAGCTGTAGCGTTCCTCGGCGTCGTAAAAGAATACGCTGGCGCCCTCCACTGGTTGGCCGTCCAAGGTCACGGTGCCGCCGATCTCGACCAACCCTAGCTGGGCATAATTCGGTTGTTGGCTGTCGCACCCTGCCGCAAAGCATGCCGCGGCGAGCAGGCATACGGCGAGCGCCGGCCGAACAGCCTGGCCGACCTCAGGGATTGATACTGGCGGATTCTCCATCGTCGCGTGCTCCTAAGTTTCTATACAGCGTCAAATCGATGTTCTCACTGACAAACTGGACCGATCCATCGCACATGCCAAAGTGGGCGCCTCCGGTGTGGTAGCTGCCGAAGGACAATTCCATCAGCCTGCCATGCGCTCCGGGATCGCGAATTCTCAAGTTCATCGGCATGTAGGTGCTGCCGGCGGCTTCGCTGAACTCGGTCCCGTTATTGCTGCCCGTACAACGGCAGGGATCTACCTGTGGCGATCCGATGTACCAGAAGTCCATGCCTTGACCGTCCTTCACGAACTCCGGTTCGGTGCGTGATTCCCCCAGGGCGAATGTGTTACTGGTACCGTCGGTGATCATGCCGAACTTGACCGCGCTGCAGGCGTAGAAGATGCCGTTCAAGTTCAAATGTTCGAACGATTTCGTGCCGGGAACGACAATCGTGCTGCGGTCATCCGACGTGACTTCGTTGCCTCCGTTGCCGCGGTAGCTGGCCGGACGCCGCTGCGGGATTCCCGAGTTGTTGTATGCGGCAGCAATCGGCAGGCTGGGACAACGAAAGACGGGGATCTCGGTTCCGGCGGCGGTTTCGTTGGGCGTGCCATTGGTGCTCCAGTTGCGAAATTCGGAGAATTCGAGCGTCTGGTACAAACTGCCCTGTTCGATGAACGGCAGAATCATGGCGGACCAGAGGGTTCCGTGGGTGTTCC
>RFIQ01000238.1 GCA_003695565.1 Planctomycetota bacterium
CCAATCATCCCAGCGCCCCGAGTTGCTGGTGTGGTCCGCCCAATGTGAGAACGGGCTGCAGCAACTCTCGATGCGGCTGACCGAACGCCTCGCCGAGTTGGCGGACAGTGGCGAAGCGACTCTAGCCGACGTGGCTGGCACGCTGCAAACAGGGCGCAAACACCATTCGCATCGCCGGTTTTTGGTGGCAGCATCACTGCCGGAGGCCGCGGAGCGCCTGCGAGAGCAATCCATTGCGTCGGCACCGGTGTCTCACAGCGGCGGGCGTCGGCCACGAGTGGCCTTTCTCTTTCCGGGCCAAGGGGCGCAGCATCCCGCCATGGCTCGCCGTTTGTACGAGTCCGCACCCGTATTTCGCCGCGAGATGGAGCGGTGCAATGAAGTGTTAAGGGGCGTGGCGGAGCTCGATCTATTGGACATGTTGTGGGGGCCCTCACCCGCCTGTGCCGATGCGCTCAACCAGACGGCTGTGGCCCAACCAGCGATTTTTTCGATCGGTTATGCCTTGGCGCAGTGGTGGCTGCACCTGGGCGTAGAGCCGGTCGCGCTGCTGGGGCATTCGGTGGGCGAATTCGTGGCGGCGACTTTGGCCGGCGTGTTCTCGCTGGAGGACGCCCTGGCCCTGATCGCGTTTCGGGGCAAAGCCATGCAAGAACTCCCGCGAGGCTGCATGCTGGCAGTGCGTCTGCCCGAGTCGCACCTGCGGTCGTTGCTGCCCGGTGAAGTCGAAGTGGCCGCCGTCAATGGTCCCGAATTGTGTGTTGCATCGGGACCCGAGCAGCAGATCGCCGAGCTGGAGCAATGTCTGGCTGCGCGGGATGTCGTGGCGCGGCGCTTGCATACCTCGCACGCCTTCCATTCCGCTGCTATGGAGCCCGTGGTTGAACCATTGCGAGCGCGGATCCAGCAGTTGCAACTGAAGCCTCCCTGCATGCACATCGCATCGACGGCCAGTGGCGACATGCTCACGGCGGAACAGGCGGTCGATCCAGCGTACTGGGCGCGGCATCTGCGCGTCACCGTCCGCTTTACCGACGCACTGACCCGCTTGATCGACCAGGGAGTCGATGTGTTGTTGGAAGTCGGACCGGGGCAGACGACGACTACGCTGGCGCGACAACATCCCCAAGCCGATGATGTGGGGATGATCCTGGCCAGTTTGCCGCATGCCAAACAATCCGCTGATGATTACCAGCACTTGCTGGGCACGTTGGGCAAGTTGTGGAGCCAAGGCGTTGCCGTTGACTGGCAGCGTTGGCGGGATCACGCCACGCGCCGTGTCCCGTTGCCCGGTTACCCATTTCAACGCAAGCGATTCTGGTTTGACCAGCTATCCTTCGATTCACCAGCAGAGTTGCCGGAGCGTCCTGACGACGCCGAAGCATCGACGGACACGGCGACAAACCCGCCCGGCGTCGCACCGGTTGAGCCGGCCTTGGAGTCGAGCCGCGTGGAACCACCGGCCGACGACCCTGCACTGGCGCACATCGTTCAGCAGCAACTTGGTCTTTTCCGTCAGCAACTAGAATTGTGGAACGACAAGCAGGATCCTTAGGGCCTGGTTGACCAGGCCTGGATGCTACGGGACTCGGCCGGTTGGCCGTATTCCATCGCACCGCGAAACCAACCATAGACCATGCATCGCCCTGGGGCGATCGGTCAGACGCACGCTTCACGATCCTTTACTCAAAGAACGGCTACCATGCCTACCGAGTCTCAAATCAGCACCGCACGACAGCATGTTGACCAGGTACTGCAGCGCCTGTGTGGCATGCGATTGGCAGACTTGGACGCCGAATCAACTTTCTTGGAATTGGGATTCGATTCCCTGTTTCTCATTCAGTTTGCCCAACGGCTCAAGGCGCAGTCCGGTGTCAAAGTTTCCTTCCGTCAATTGATCGAAGACATTTCAACTCCGCTGGCACTGACTGAGTTCTTGGCCGGGCAGGTCAGTGCGGCTGATGCCATCCCAAGCGATGCCCCTCCTGCGTCGTCCCCCGCGGGACCGTCCGGCGATGCTCGGCCTGGTGATCACGGCGCAGTGCCATCGGTCGCTGCTTCCTGCCAGCAGTATGCCGATTCGGTTCCGCAGCAATCGCGCGGCGTTGAGACATCCGCACCGGCGACTCAACCGCGCACGCCGATCGATACCGGAGGGCTCGATCCGCGCCGCGCTGCGCTCGCCCAGATTATCGCACAGCAGAACGAGCTGATGGCGCTGCAGCTTCAGCTTTTGAGCGGAGCGTCCATGTCCAAGGCCACGCCCCGCTCCCTACCCGATATTTCCCACCTCGCAGACACTCCGTCGCGTGCAGCCGCGACTCCTGCCCAGGCTGCGGTGGCGGGCCGATCCACCGATGCTGCATCAGCGGCTGCGAGTCCTTCTACTGGAGCTCCTGCGACTGCGGATCTTGCGGTTTCGGTGGCCGCTGCCACGCCGGCGAATTCTCCACTGCCATCGGAGAAGGGCCAACAACTGTCGCGGAAACCGGACAAGCACTTTGAGCGGTTTGGTCCGTACAAGCCGGTGCGCAAGTCCAGCGATGGCAGTTTGACGGCCAGTCAGCGTGCGCACCTGGATGCATTCATCGAGCGTTTTACGCGCAAGACGGCCGGTTCGCGTCGGCTGGCGGAGCAGCATCGGCGGCATTTTGCCGACCCGCGGGGTGTTGCTGCCTATCGGCGGATTTGGAAAGCCATGGTCTATCAGATTGCCGTCGACAAATCGCAGGGGGCCAGATTGTGGGACATTGATGGCAACGAGTACATCGACATCGCCATGGGTTTCGGGTTGAACTTGTTCGGCCATTCTCCCGAATTCATTCGGCGGCGAATTCACCAGCAACTCGACCGGGGGGTGGAAATCGGCCCGCAATTCCCCTTGGCGGGCGAGGTAGCGGCGTTGTTGTGCGCGCTTACGGGGATGGATCGGGCAACTTTTTGCAACACGGGATCCGAAGCGGTAATGGCTGCCATGCGGGTGGCGCGAACCGTGACCGGGAAACCGAAGGTCGTGTATTTCAATAAGGACTACCATGGAAATTTCGACGAGGTGTTGTTGCGATCGACCGCCATGGGGGATCGGCATGTCACCCAGCCGGCCGCGCCCGGCATTCCGGATGCCCTGTGCGAGACGATGGTGGTCCTGCCCTATGGTCGTCCCGAATCGCTGTTGGCGATTGCTGAGCAGGCAGATGACATCGCCGCAGTTCTGGTGGAGCCTGTGCAAAGCGCCGATCCGTTTCTGCAGCCGCGCGAGTTTCTGATCGAGCTCCGCGAGTTGACGCGCCAGCGCGACATCGCATTGATCATGGATGAAGTCATCACCGGGTTTCGTACCGCGGCCGGTGGAGCTCAAGAGCATTTCGGTGTTCGGGCGGACCTGGCTACTTACGGTAAGATCCTGGGCGGGGGCTTGCCGATCGGCGCCCTGGCCGGCAGCAGCCGATTCATGGACGCACTCGACGGAGGAAGCTGGCAGTACGACGATGCCAGCGAACCAACTGCCGACATGACCTTTTTCGCGGGGACCTTCGTTCGTCACCCGTTAGCCATCGTCGCCGCGCATGAAGTCCTGATGCGCATCAAAGAGGAGAGTCCTCAACTGCAACGTGCATTGACGCAGCGGACACAGCGGTTGGCGCAGCGGTTGAACACCTTTTTCGAGAGCGAGCAGTTTCCCATCCGCGTGGCGCAGTTCGCATCGCTGTTCCGGTTGATGTTTCCTCCCGATTTGGAATTCCCGGATCTGCTCTATTTCCACTTGCTCGACCGCGGCATTTTCACTCGCGGCTGGGGGGACAATTGTTTTCTCAGTACCGAGCACAGCGATGCGGATGTGGAAAGTATCGTCGCGGCAGTGGAGGACAGTTGTCGCGAACTGCGGCGCGCTGGATTCTTCCACGACCCCGTTGCTTCATTTGCAACTGCTGCCGCCGGTGTGATGGACTCAGGGCAACAGCTCGGCGGCCAGCACTCGCGGCGCGGAACGGACGTTGTTGACGAACCGCTGCAGCGGGATGCTTTATCTCGCCCGGAGCTGTCCGACGAGGGCGACAGCGATCCGTTTGCCCCATTTCCACTGACCGAAATGCAGCAAGAGATCTTGATGACCTCGAAGGTTTCGCCGCTGGCCGCCGCTGCCAACAATGAGCCGTTTGCGCTGCATTTACACGGTGCCGTGGACATCGATCTGCTGCGGCGCAGCATTCGCCATGTCCTTGCCCGGCATCCCGCCTTGCGATTGCAGGTGGACGTCGCCAACGGTCTGCAACGCATTTTGCCAGAAGTGGAGTTTCCGATTCGGGAACATGACCTGCGGGCACTGGACGATGCGGCGCGGAGCGATACGTTTCACCGACTGGCTGTGGAGTTGGCCGCAACCTGCGTCGATGCGTCGGCCGAGCCGTTGGTTCGCGTCGAGATCCTGCGTATGGCCGACGACCACACCGCAGTCCTGTTCGATGGCCACCACATCGCGTCGGATGGTTGGTCGTGGAATATCTTGCTGGAGGAAATCGGTGCGACCTATTCGGCCGGGGTCGCGGGTAGGTCACCGCAATTGCCCGAACCGGCATCATTCCGGCAGTGGGTGTTGGACGGCGGTCGCAGAGCCAGCCAAGAGGCCGAGGACTTGCAGTACTGGGCGGAGCAATTCGCCGATCCACCGCCTCCGTTGGAGCTGCCGACCCTGCGCCCTCGTCCTAAACGGCAGGAATACGCCGCCAGCAGCGTTAGCATGGAGATTCCCCAGGAGATTGTGCAACGCATTGCAGCATTGGCAACCCACTTGCAGGTCAGTCCATCTTCGGTCGCCCTGGCCGCCTGGAAACTGTTGCTGGCTCGGTTATCCGGTCAGCACGACATCGTGGTGGGAATTCGCACAGCTCAGCAGGCGTTGCTGGAGAATCCGCATCTTGTGGGACTGTGCATGTCCGTGCTGCCGGTCCGAACCCAAGTGCGATTTGATGCCAGCGCCGCCGATCTGATTCGGGCCGTCCATGGGCGTCAAATGGATGCGATCGAGCACCAGCAATGCGACTTGGGACGCATCGTGCGACACGTGCGGCCGCCGCGCCATCCGGGGCATATGCCCTTGACGGACATGCACTTCAATTTCTTCCGGGATTCGTCGAACATCACCTTCGCCGGTTTGCAGCACCAGATCCGCGTCACGCCGAAGGCTGCCATCAACCACGATCTGTTTCTTAACGTGACGGACACCGGCGATGCTTGGGTGATCGACGCGGATTTCCGCACGGACCTCTACGATGCGGTTACGGTCCGGGCCTGGCTGGAGCATTATTGCGCGATCCTCGATTCGATGGCCCAGTCACCGGACGCTCCCGTTGGGCGCACTGCCCTGTATCGCGACGCCAATCTTGAACGCGTTCTTAACGCTTGGAATTCCCGTCAGGTCGACTACCCGCGGGACCATTGCGTCACCGATCTGGTGGCGGCGCAGAGCCAACGTTCGCCGGATGCGGTCGCCATCGCTTGCGGCGGCGAGCAGCAAACCTATCAGCAGATCGAAGCGGCCTCGAATCGCCTGGCGAGGTTGCTGTTGCAGCGGGGAGTGCGTCCGGGAGATTACGTGGGAGTGCTGGTGGAGCGCACACCCCGCATGTTGGTCGCGACACTGGCGGTGATGAAAGCTGGCGCCGCCTATGTCCCGATGGATGCGGAGTTTCCGGACGAACGGCTCGAATTCATGTGTCGGGATGCGGAGGTCAAGCTGGCGATCACGGATTCCGCTTACCAGGACCGCCCCTGTC
>RFIQ01000239.1 GCA_003695565.1 Planctomycetota bacterium
CAACCACGCCGTTGCCGAGCAGTATCAGAATCGCGGTACCCACAAATTCGGCGAAGTATGCGTCCATGGTTGGCCTCCTGTTCATATTTGCAATGTAGTGTTCCATGCCTCCGCGCGATACTGCCCGTGCGGCATGGTGGGGGTTGTTCGGGGTGCCAATGCCTGTCATGTGCGGCGGCTGGATGGCTACGGCAGGGTGGTGGCGCTAGGGTTGCTCCCACCCCTTGGAGCGTTCGACCGCTCGTTTCCAGAGCTGGTAACGCTGGTCGCGTTGGCTGGGGTCGAGTTGCGGATCGAAGGCGCGATCGAGCGCCCAGTTGTTGGTCACGTCGTCCAGGTCCTGCCAGTAGCCGACGGCCAGTCCGGCCAGGTAGGCGGCTCCTAATGCGGTGGTCTCCGCGACTTGGGGGCGTCGCACGGGCGTGCCGAGGATGTCCGCCTGGAACTGCATCAAGGCATCATTGACCGATGCCCCGCCATCGACACGCAGCTCGGCCAGTGGCGTACCGGCGTCGGCTTGCATGGCTTCGATCAAATCGCGGGATTGCCAGGCCATCGACTCCAGGGCCGCTCGGGCCAGGTGACCCGCAGTGGTACCGCGAGAGAGCCCGAAAATGGCACCCCGGGCGTAGGGATCCCAATGCGGGGCTCCCAGCCCCACGAACGCCGGCACAAAGTACACGCCCCCGCAATCGGGCACCGACGCGGCCAATTGTTCTACCTCCGCGCTGGAACGAATCACGCCCAGCCCGTCCCGCAACCACTGTACGACCGCCCCGGCCACGAACACCGATCCCTCCAGGCAATACACGACCTGGTCGCCAATCCCCCAGCCGATCGTGGTTAACAGTTTGTTCCGCGATAGAACCGGTTGGTTGCCAGTGTTCATCAACAGAAAGCAACCGGTGCCGTAAGTGTTCTTGGCGCTGCC
Organism: Planctomycetota bacterium; assembly: GCA_003695565.1. GTDB lineage: Bacteria > Planctomycetota > Planctomycetia > Pirellulales > Pirellulaceae > Aureliella. Next base: position 932 of record RFIQ01000239.1, read on the forward strand.
AACCTGAAAGCATGCTTGTCCAAACGTGGCGGCTTGTTGGTCTCCGGCTGCAGAGGCGATGGGAAGCGGGGCGCCGAACCACTGCGGATCGGTCTGGCCGTAGACTTCGCTGGTCGGACGAACCTCCGGCAGCATGGACCGGGGCACATTGAGGATCTTCAACAGGTCGTCGTCCCAGTCGAGGGTGTGAATGTTGAATAGCATTGTTCGGCTGGCATTGCTGTAGTCGGTGACATGGCGGCGCCCGCCGGTCAATCGCCAGATCAAGAATGAATCGATGGTACCGAACAGCAATTCTCCGCGCTCGGCTCTCTGTCGCGTAGCATCGTGTTGATCGAGCAGCATCTCGAGCTTGGTGCCAGAAAAATAAGGATCGATCACCAGCCCCGTTTTTTCACGGATCAAGTCGTCCAACCCGTCGGCCTTCAGACGTTGGCACCGATCCGCCGTAATACGGCTTTGCCACACCATGGCGTTGGCGATCGGCCGGCCGCTGGACCGTTCCCAGACGACGACCGTTTCCCGCTGGTTGGTCACCCCGATTGCCGCGATATCCGCAGCGGTGATCGATGCCCGCTGCAAAGCCTCCCGAGCCACCTCCAGTTGGCTGTCCCAAATCGCCTCCGGGTCGTGTTCGACGTGGCCCGGGGAAGGGAGAATCTGAGGGAATTCCTGCTGCGCCGATGCCACCGCTTGTCCCGAGTGGGAAAACACGATCGCGCGGCTGGACGTCGTTCCCTGGTCGAGTGCCAGAACAAATCGGCTCACTGGTAATCTCCTAGGATCAGTCGTCGAAGGATGAAAGTGCGGCTTGCGACAAGGCGGTCTCTAACGAATCGTCTTGCCAAAATGCTGGTGGCATCGCTGGATGACTGCGTCGATTTCATCGGATACCTGCGAAGGTTCGAGCTTGCCCTCCTCGACCATCAGTTGCGCCAAATGCTGCAGGCAGTCCCGGGGCAGCGCTGGGGTGTACAGCAACATCAAACGCCGCTCCACCAGGTCGGCCAGACGGTTTACCCATTCGTGACGCAGGGAGTATCGCACCAGGGCCACGGGCAAGTCGCTACCGGCCAGCGTCCAGGGGGCGTCTGCATCCGATGGCTTGGTGGACGGGGCCTGGAGCACGTGGGCGGCGGTCTGTCCCCACAGGCGCCATGCGGATTGTACCTGTTTCAGCGTCGCGCCGGTGGCATGGGCCAACTGTTCTTGCACCTCGCACAGGGCATCGGGGGTGTCCGGCCAGTCCTGGCCACCGGGCAGCGGCCGGTGGCGGGACGTTTGCACGACGGGCAGGTCGAGTCTACTCAGCACGCACTTGGCAGCCTCCTCGGCCAACGAGCGGCAGGTGGTGAGCTTGCCTCCGACGACTGACCACATGGGCAGCGGTGCCGCGGGATGTTCGTGGACAAAATGCCGCCGGGTGATCGACGCGGGTCGGCCGGCGCCGGTGTACGGCAGGGGGCGAACGCCGCTGTAATGCAGGTCGATGTCGCAGCGCTGCAACCCGACGTGGGGCAGCGCCCGGCGGGTCGATGCCAGCAGGTACTCGATCTCTTCCTCGCTGGCCACCGCCTTTTCCGGAGGCCCTTCATAAGGGATGTCGGTGGTCCCGATCAGCGTCATCTCTCCGAAGGGGAGCAGAAAGAACGGCCTGCCATCGATCGCTTCGGTGTAGATTCCGTTTCCGGCCAGCGCGTCCCGCAACGGCCGTTGGCTGGTCCAAAGGTGGCTCCCCTTCGTACCGCCCATCAACCGTTCGGCCGGCAAATGCAATCGCTTCAGCGTTTCGTCCACCCAAGCTCCGGTGGCGTTGATAACCCCTGCCGGTTCGAATTCCATCGCCGTCCCCTGCCCCGCCTGCGCATCGATGGGCTGAACGATTGCCTGGCGTCCGGCCATCTCCACCCGATGGTAGGGCAGCACCTCGAAGGCCAAACCTCGCTGCTGTGCCACCCGCCGCGCGTCCTGCAGTTGTTCCACGACCATGCGTTCCGGGAAAGCGATTTGGGCGTCCCAGTAGGAGCAGAGCCACGGGTATTGCTGGGGATCGACCGGCGGTGCACCGGCAGACGCGGCACGCAAGACGCGATGGCGCGGCAAGGTCGGGTCCCGTGCAATCAAGTCGTACAGCGCCAGCCCGGTGCGAACCAGCCACAGGCCTCGCGGTGGCGGTGGGTCGATCTCGGGGCAGCAGCGCGTCAAACGCCGCAGAGCCTGGCCGAACCCTGAAAAGCGTCGGGCGACGGGGATGAACAATTGCAACGGCTGCACCAGGTGAGGTGCCAATCGCAACCACCGCTGGCGTTCATGCAAGGATTCGCGAACCAGGCCGAGTTCACCGTACTCCAGGTAACGCAAACCGCCGTGGATCAATCGCGATGAATAAGAGGTGGTACCGGAGGCCAGATCCGCCTGGTCGACGACGACCACGGGCACGTTGTTCAGCACCAGTTCCCGAGCGATTGCCGCGCCGTTAATGCCGGCTCCCAAAATCAACACGGGCTGCGCATTGTCCATCGATCGAACCTGATCAAATAGCATGGCTGGTGCGGTGAATCACCAGTGGTCGAGGGGCTTGAGTATACCGCGTTCTGCCCAGCATCGAGAGCCCGGCCAGGCGCCGAACGCTTGAGAAAAATCCGGCCAGGAGGTAGAAAGAGGGGAGGCAAGAATCAGGTGGTGGCAAGATGGAAGGGGCTAGAGTGGATAGGGACGGATTACGCCCTTTCAATCGGAAACGGCAGGACGGAATCGATCGTCCCGGCCCCGGTGAGGACCATTGTCAAGCGATCCAATCCCAGCGCGCATCCGCTGCTCGGTGGCAAGCCAGCGCGCATGGCGTCGAGCAGCCGGTTGGTCGACGGCAGCGCCGGTTTGCCGTATAGCTTTCTCAGTCGATTGGCTTCGGCCATGCGCCGTGACAACTCCTCGGCATCGGTCAGTTCATGGTAGCCGTTGGCCAGTTCCACGCCCTGATAGAACAATTCGAATCGTTCGGCAACGCGCGGGTCGTCAGGGCTGATGCGAGCCAGTGCTGCTTGGCTGGCCGGGTAGTGCGTGAGGATCACGGGACCATCGGTACCCAGCCGTGGTTGGACGAGGTCGGCGAACAGGGCATTCAGGGACTCGTCGCGATCGAGCGAGGTCGGATCCATCCCCGGCATCCGATCGACGACGGCTTGCCGTAGTTCCTGGTCGGAGGCTGCCAACGGATCGAGCGACGCGAATTGTTGAAAGGCCTGCTGGTAGGTCATGGTAACCGTTCCCAATTCGGGCAAGAATGATCCGATGAGGCGGCTCAGCAAGTCGACGCCCTCGAGCAAACCGTCGCCTGCGCGGTACCACTCCACCATCGTGAATTCGGGATTGTGTTGGTCGCCTCGTTCGTCGCGGCGAAAGGCGGGCCCAATCTGGTAGATGGCGGACATTCCAGATGCAAGTAATCGTTTCATGCAGAACTCGGGCGAAGTTTGCAAGAATAGCGTCGTAGTCATCGGGTGCGCGGAGAGGACGTGGGCGGATGGGACGGTGATCGGGTCGATGTGCACGTCTACCACGCAATCGTTTCCCAGCACGGGTGTGTGGACTTCGCAGAATCCTTCTTCGTGAAAGAACTGCCGCAGCCGCCAGGTGATCGCCGACCGCTGCCGCAGGATTTCTATCGAAGCGGATGATTGCCAGTCCATATAGATGTTGCTCTGGTGCTATGGGAGTGGTGTTGTCCGCGGAGGTTGGGCAGGCGACGGGAGCCAGACGCCTGCCGCCCGTTGCGGCGGGCCTGGTAGGGTTGTTTCCGCGTAGACCGCGCACAGGGCGACCGGGGCGGGGCCCGGAGCGGAAACGCCGTGGCTTCGACCGCGGCTGAAGGCAAGAGAAGGGTTATGATACCCGAGAAACTCGCTGGTGCGAATCGAATGCTGCCCGCCGCGATGGGTGCCACGGTACAATGGGGGCCTGCGGCTGCGAGCCATGCCTTGGTACGACGCACTGATTGATGGACGCACACACCGATGATGAAACTGAAGACCGCTGAGGCATTCTGTCGGCGCATGGGGATCGGCTTGCGAGCCGGGGTCGACATCCTGAAAGTACTCGAAGCCGAGACGCGGGTTGGCGATCGACGGCATCGCGAGGTCATGCAGCGGGTTCGGGAGCGGATTCGGCAAGGGCATACCCTGGCTGAGGCGATGCGGGAGGAACGGCGGTACTTCCCCCTGTTGTTGATCCAGATGGTCGAGGCCAGCGAGTTGGGAGGGCGGCTGGAGGCCATGTTCGAGTACATGGCTGACTACTACGCAAATCTCTATCAGACCCGCAGTTACTTCCTCAGCCAGGTTCGCTGGCCCCTGATCCAGTTGGCGATGGCTATCGTCATAGTGGGGTTGGTGATTCTCCTGCAGGGGATTCTGTCGCCGCAATCGACCTACGATGCTTCCGGCCTGGGCCTGCGCGGGCTTTCCGGTTTTTACACCTACTGTTTGGTGGTGGGTACGGTGTTGGGCACCGTGGGCATCGTGGCCTACGGCGTATGGAAGAACTGGTTGGGGTGCCACCAGGTTTTGGTGCCGATTGTCCAGAGAATTCCGGTGTTGGGTACGGCCTTCGTTACCCTGGCCCTGTCGCGGATGAGCATGACCCTGTCGATCCTGCTCAACGCCGGAGTGGATGCCAAGCAGGCGATGCGGCAAGCTTTCCTGGCGACCGGCAATTACTACTTCATCGCCGGGATGGACCGGGCAGTGGAAGCGGTTGGGCGCGGGCAGAGTTTCGCGGAGGCGTTTGAAGCGGCCGGGGTATTGCCGCGGGAATTCATCGAATCGGTTCAGGTGGCCGAGCTCAGCGGCACCGAAACCGAGTCGCTGGATCACTTGGCGACGCAATACCAGCAGCGGGCGCGGGCTGCCCTGAGCACGATCGCCACCATCGCAAGTTTCACGATCTGGTTGGGGGTTCTGTTGTTGATCGCCTTCATGATCATTCGCATGGCGCTGCAGTATATCAATCTGTTGAATTCGTTCCTGTAGCGGATTGATGCGAACGCGGCTTGGCTCGAGCTCCGCGAGGGGGTGTTGCTGCTATTGCGCCAGGGACTGGCGGGCGACTTTGCCGAGCTCTGCGGTTTGCCGCTGCTACTTGGTCAAGATCAGTTTGCCTTGACGGGTCCTTCGCAGCCGGTAGATCTGCCCGTTGTTCTCGATCCAGACCTCATCGCCGCAGCGGGCCAGGCTATCGAAGCGGATGATCTTGGGCAGCTTCATCCCTGGAGTGGTTTGGGCTTCGCCGTCCGCGGCCTCTGCGGGGGACTGCGGCTGGTTCTCTGAATGGTCTTTTTTCAAGATTTCTCTCCCCGGCCCCTTGTCACGAAACCGCATTTACTCTAACGTAATTGAGACTCAGTTGCAATAACACCAAGCCCGCTTCGGCAGTGTTCCTGCCTCGCCAGCCAGGTGGATTTGTCGTTTGGCGCTTGCGCGCCGATGTACCCATTCCACACCTTCTGGGAGGTAGTTAACGATGTTGAGCGCATGTTCCGGGGCGTTTCGTACGGGTCATAGGTTTTCTTTTGGTGGGCATCCCAAAGCGTTGCAATCGCGGATCCGCTACCAGCGGAGCGAGGGCCGCCGCGGGTTCACGCTGGTTGAGCTGCTGGTGGTGATTGCCATCATCGGCATCCTGGTGGGGCTGCTGCTGCCGGCGGTTCAGGCGGCGCGTGAGGCAGCAAGGCGGATGAGTTGCTCGAACAATCTCAAGCAGTTGGGGTTGGCGCTGCACAATTACCACGACACCTACCGCAAGTTTCCCCCATCGGCGTTCTATCCCCGAGGGTTTACCGGTGACGGCTGGAGCGTCCAGTCGCGGTTGTTGCCCCAGCTCGAACAGGGGAACCTGGCGGGGCTGATCGACTGGCGGTTCACCTACGCGCAGCAGCCCGCGGTGGCGGCCACGCGAATCCCGGTGTACCTCTGCCCCAGCGAACCGAATGATCGGTCCCGGCCTGATCCCAAACCGGGCTTGCCCGAGTTTGCGCACTATCCGCTCAACTATGGTGCCAATATGGGAACGTGGTTCATCTACGATCCTCGGACGCATCGCGGTGGAACGGGGTTGTTCTATCCCAACAGCCGATTGGGGATGGCCAGCATCGTGGACGGCACCAGCAACACATTGGCTTTCGCTGAGGTCAAGGCGTTCAATCCGTACCTCCGTGATGGTGGCAATCCGGCTGCGTTGGGAGTTGCTCCGCCTGCTACGGCGGCGGATGTGGTTGCCTATGGCGGGAATTTCAAGACCAATTCCGGGCACACCGAATGGGTGGATGGGCGGATTCATCAGACGGGATTCACGACCACCTTCACCCCCAACACGCGCGTGCTGTTCAAGCAGAGCGGAAATGTGTACGATGTCGATTTCAACTCCTCGCGCGAGGGGAAGTCGGTGACGCTGCCCACCTACGCCGCGGTCACCTCCCGCAGTTATCACACCGGAGGGGTACAAATCGGATTGGCGGATGGCTCAGTCCGGTTTTTGTCCGAGTCCATTGACCTGAGGGTGTGGCGGGCGCTCGGCACACGCGAGGGTGGCGAAGTAGTTGCCAGTTTGGACTGATTCGCACCGGATGGCCGGAGGTTGTCCGGTTCCCGTACTGGGCTGCTTCGGACCGAAGTATCCCAAGGCAGGGTGCCCTATGAACCAACTTCCGGCGTTTGATATCGATCGGCTGATCGCCCAGCGGCAGACGACGAAGGTCCTGGCCCAGGATGAGCTGCCGCCTGATCGGCTGGTGGAGGAGGCCTTGGATGCGTTGGTTGCCGCGGCCGGTTGGGCGCCCTTTCATCGGCCTTGCGACGCGTCCCATCGCCAGATGCCAGGCGATCCGGGCGGAATCGAACCTTGGCGGTTGTACGTGCTCGATGCACCGAATTGCAGGCGGCTGCGGAGCGACGTGGTGGGAATGCCCGAAGCGGGCAAGATCCCGGCCATGCTCGCGGCCGCCAGCGGGTTGGTGCTGGCGACGTGGTTGCCCAATCCAGCGGCGACCGAGTTGCCCGCCGGTTGGCTCTTCGAGCCGACGTTGGGTAACATGGAGCACATCGCGGCCGCCTCGGCAGCCATCCAAAATCTGCTGTTGGCCGCCACTGCGCGAGCGATTCCCAATTATTGGTCCAGTGGCGGAGTGCTGCGTTCACCCGAGATATTCGACCGGCTGGGAATCCCGCGAACCCAGATTCTGCTGGGCGCCGTATTCTTGTTTCCCACCGATGTAGGCTCCGCCGAAGTAGTGGGCAGCAAGCTCCGCTCCAGCCGGACGCCTCCTGCAAAATGGTCGCGGCGCATCCAGTTGGTCTAAGCCCGCCGCCGAGCAAGAATTGGGAACCGCGGTACCGCCTGAGCGTCCGTACCATACGGCGGCTCACTCCACTGGGTGTGCGGCGCGGCTTGCAGCATGATCTTCCTGAAGCATCAGTCAGATTCCTCAAGTTTTAACGCGGCCAGCCTCGCGCATCGCGTGCGAACGTGAGCTAAGTTTCGAATAGGGTTTGGCGACGGCCGGTGACGATGGGTTGCCCCTGCCGGCCATCCGATCATGCACTCGACGGGAGTTAAGACCATGAGAGCCTCGACGCAGGGGACTTTGGCTTGCAAATACCTGGCGTGCTGGACGATTGCGTTATCGGTTTGCGGCGTATTGAGAGGGACCGAGCCCGACACGAAGGCCATGGAGCGGGCCAGATCGTTGACGGCGGCAGCAGAGAAAACGCTCGCCGAAGAGGATTTTGAGGCGGCCGTCGGGCAATTCCGGGCTGCCATCGCAGCATGGCGCGAGCTGGCTGGGCGTCCCGCATACGAATCCGAGGCCAACCAGCAGCGAAGGCGTTGTGAGCAGAATCTCCTCTACGCAATTGACAAACCGTTGCGCGACCGGCTAGAGGCGGCTACACGGTTGGCAAGACAGGGCGAGATGGCCGCGGGGACCGCTCAGTTGCTGGCCGTGGCCGCGGATTACGATGCAGCCTGGCAACAGTTTGAGATCGAATCGTTGCGCAAGACGCGAGACTACGCCGTCAGTTCCGCCGGCTTACTCCCCATTCAGCAGGCGGATGCATTGCGAAGTGCTGGGCGTGTCGGTGAAGCGGCGGACCTATACCGATTGGCCGTCGAGCGGTATGAGGAAGGCCATCGATTGCTGGGCAAGGCAGAATTCGCCAAGAATCTCGAATATGCACGGCATCACTTGGGACAAACCGCCTTTGCGGCGCTGATCGAGCAACATGGAGCGGCGCCGCGGTTCGAGCTGGATCGGTTGGATGAGGGTAAATTGCGATTAGCCGACTACCAGGGGCGGCCGGTGTTGGTGGTTTTTTGGGCAAGCTGGTGTGGCACGTGCCGTTCGACGCTGCCGATGCTGGAAGCCTGCCAGGCGCTCTACGGACGTGACGACGTGGCCGTACTCGCTTTGTGCCTGGACCGATTGGAGGGTTGGGATCGCGGCGATGCAGAAGAACCGTTACGGGAGGCTGCAGCGCTGCCGGAACTGGCAACCGCTTGGTGCGATGCTGAAACCTCGGCCCGTTACGGGAATCCGGACAGCGTGCCACGTGGCTACTGGATCGATGCCAGCGGCCGGATGGTCGGACAAGCCGATTTGCACGAGCTGACGATCGGCAAGTTCCGTCAGCAACTCGAACTCGCTCGTCAATCCTCCCGCTCTGCGCTGGCCGACAAGAACTGAGGCGCCGATGGGTGCGGTTAGGGAGCGATTCCAGTGGATAGTGGCGGGACAAAGAACCCGTCATCATCGGAAGCGGCTGCGATGCCGGCGGCGATTCCCACAGCCCCCAGGGCGGCCATACCGCCACCGCCTCCTCCAGCACCTCCTCCACCAAATCCCCCACCAGCAAACTGGCCGCCGGCCGGGGCTGCTCCGGGGGTAACGCCAGGCGGCATCGCGGCGAGCGGCCCGCCACCGGATTGGCGTCGCTGGACGACTCGCTGCACCTCGGGGACCAGGGCAGGTGGAACCAGGACGACCCGCAGCGATTGACCGGCCGCCGGTTGTGCGGCGGTTGTCGCCACGAAACGGGCAGCCTTCGATCCGGACCACATGGCCGAGGGTTCGATCAATTCGCCCTCCTGGGCATCGAGAACTTCGATGCTGTATGCGGCATGTCCAGCGGCTCCGGTCGCAATCAGACTGTTGGTTCCGCTGGGGGCATTGGGCAGGACGAAGGAGCCGTCTCGTTCCGTGGTCGTGGTCGCAACGAGTTGTCCATCCTTGTACAACGAGATGCGTTCGGGTGGAATGGCGACTTCATAGCCGCGTTGGGGTACGATGACCTGCCCGGATACGGTGTTGTTCGCACCGCGCAACACGCGAAAGCGGCTGGCGGGGACTACCTGATATTCGTCCAGGGGCGTCAGCTCAGCCGCTCCATCGCTGGCGGTGGGGGACGCCTGCAGGTCGGCAGCGATTTCTTCCGGTTGGACGACCGCCAAGGGGACCTGGACTCCCCCGCTCGGCGTGCCGGCTGCGGGGCGTGCGATGAAAATGGGGATGGCGGCATACAGCGAAGCGACCGATGTACGCGAAAAGCTGTCGGCAGTGACGACAAGTGCGGCCAACCCTTCACGAACGGCCGCGAAGACGACACGTCCCGAATCGTCGGGACGTTGTTCGACAGTGGGTGCACCAGGTTGAACCAGAGAGACCAGCAATTGCCGATTCGAATCGGGGGTGATCTGCCCGCTCGTTTGCAAAGAAACGCTCAACGAGCCACCTTGCAAATACGCCACAAAATCCTCGCTCAATTCCCGCCGTTCGCCCTGGTACAAATAAACAACAGAGGCCCCGTTCCACACGGCCACTGGCTTCTGCTGAGACTGTTGGGCGTTGCACGTTTGCACTGCGATACAGGCCAACACGGCCGAACAAAGCGCCTTGATGATTCCGTAGTTTTTAAATCCACTCAACATCGGTGAGGTCCCCAAGATTGCACGTCTAATGATGTCCGCTTCAGGCGCAAATGCTGCAAGAATCGAAAAGGTACAGATCTCTTATAATTACAACTCAGCGCGAAAGCAACGAATTTCCTGCTGATTCGCAGTGCAGCGGCACCTGGATGGAGGGGGGAGCTTGTCGGGCCCCGTATTTGGGGGGGCTGGATCCCAGGCATTTCAGGCATCCACCGGGCATCCTAGATATCCAACGGAGTTATGGCCGAGGGACAACAAGAGTCCACTGGCCTTCACCCCGCGAGGTCAAGTGAGGCGCTAAGGCGGGGCGGTGGTGGTTGGGCAGGTCGACGAAGGTGCAGTCTTCGAAGTGGTAACGGCCTGTGATATTGAACAGGACCGCCGGCGCGGAGAGCCTGGCGTTGAACGTCGTCTGCCGAGCGACCAACGTTGGGGGAACCGCCTGTTCAGGAGCGGGGCGGGAGAAAGCGGCAGAGAGTTGATCACCGGCGACAATGGCGATTCCGGCGGAGCGATTCTGGGACACCCTGCTCTGGATCAATTCGACGGTGCCCTGGACGAGTAGAACTCCGATGGCGTTGTTCTCGATCTCGACCCCGCGCGCGGAGGTGGTGGTCGCGTCGAGCGAATCGATCAGCCAACCGACTGTCGGGTGGTCGGTGACCTGGCACTGTTCCGCCTCTACGCTGCTATCGCGGAGCCACAAACCGACTTCGCGATTGTCGCGAAAGGCCACGTTGGTCAGCAGCGATCGGCTACCGGCCCGCAGGGTACTACCGACGTCGCAACCGGATATTTGTACATCGCTCCACTGTCCGGTCGAGGATTCGGCATACAGGCCGACGTTGCAACCACTGATGCGCGTTCCCCCCGCCACCTCAAAATGGTCGCAGCGAAAAAGTTCGATGCCGTGCTGCAGTCCGGTGAACGCGCAGTTGTGGACGACTACGGGCTCGTCGGTGTCCCGGCACGACAATCCCTTTCCGATTTTGTCTACGCCGACGAACGTACAGCCCTTGCAGGTACCTCCGCATTCGGTCAACTCGATGGCGGTAACCGGGGCAGCGCGATCGATGCCGGCTTTTGCCGCGGCAAACCGAAAGGTTGATCGATCGAGTTCCACCCGCGCTTGTTTGGCTACGATCGCGGGGTGCGTATCGGATTCGAAGTCGCAGGAGGAGGCGACGAGCGACGTCCCGGGGTGCGCCTTGATGCAGTCGTATCCCCAACTGCGCAATCGGCAGCTCTGCGCGGTCAAGTGACCGTCCTGCAGTTCGATGGTATTGACTTGTTCACCGCTGGATTCGACCGTTATGTTTTCCAGTCGCAGCGTGCACCCACCGGTGATCCGGCAGGCGGGGTGGGCGCCGCCCAACAATCGGATGCTATCTCGACCGCCCAGTCCGATCAGTGTCACATCTCGCGAAATCTCCAAGTTTTCCCGGTAGACGCCGGGGTGCACCTGGATCACGCCTCCCTCTGCAACCAATTGCAATGCGGCTTGCAGGGTTCGGATGGGGCCCTGAGTTCGATCGACAGCGACCAGCGATGCAATCTCGGGCTGCGCGGTTGGTGAGGCGGTGGGGGCATTCGGCGATCCGGTCGGGGCGGCCGGTAAGAGCGGCTGACCGCCCCGGGGAGCAGCCGAGGTAGCGTCTCCCGCATCCTGGCGCGAGACGGAAATGAAGACGGCGGCCAACGCGACCACCGCAGTACCGGCCGCGGCCCACCACCGCCAGGCGGCCTGCCATGCTGAGGCAGGGAGCGGGGGAGCAGCAGGCCGCCCACGCACGGTCTGGGCACCGACCGGTACGGGGTCGATGATGTCGATCGTGGTGGTCAGGTTCGAATCAGTGTGCTGGGCCAGCAGGGATGGGTCGATCATCACAGCGGCCAGATCAGCGGCCAACTCCGCGGCATTGGGATAACGCTCGGAAACGTCCTTGGCGCAGCACCTGTGGAAGATCTCGTCTAGTTCTGCAGGAGCCACGTCCACGCGTTGGCTGATGGGACGCGGATCGCGGTAAAGGATTTGTTCTTGCAAATCGGCCAAGGTTTGGCCAGCGAACGGGGGGCGGCCTACTACCAACTCATAGAGCATGACGCCCAGCGCCCATATGTCGCAACGACCATCGAGCCAGTCGGCGCGACCTTCGAACTGTTCCGGTGCCATGTAACGCGGCGTACCTGCAACCTCTCCACGGCGCGACGCCTGGTCATCTTCGAACACAGCCAACCCGAAATCGGCCACCCAGGGTTGGCCTTGCTGGTCGATCAGCACGTTTTCAGGTTTGAGATCGCGATGGACTAACCCGGACTGGTGGGCGGTGTGGATAGCGATTGCCAGCCGGCGCATGATGTCCAACGCCCGCATCAGGCCGAGTTGGCCGGATCCCGAGAGCTGTTTCAGGGTTCGCCCCTCGATCAGCTTTTGGACGACAAACGGTTGGCCGGTGGGCGTCGATCCCACTTGATAAACGGGCACGATTCCAACCGCATCGATCCGGGCAGCGTTGCGGGCTTCTTCGATGTATTTGTGTGCTAAGGCGGGATTGCGCAGCAGAGGGACCTTGATCGCCACTTCGCGGTCGAGCGCCAGGTCCACTGCGCGGTACACGACGCCGAATGTCCCCCGTCCTAGCTCTTCGACGAGGCGAAATCCCGGAATCTGGCAACTGGCCGCCTCGCTGAGCTGCTGCTCTTCGGGCGCGGAAGGAACCGTCCCGTGCGCGGTCTCCTCTACCACCGACGAATCGGCCGACCGGGAAGGTTGCCTGGAATGCTGGTCCGGACCAGATCGCTCCATCGTCTCCCGCAAGTCGGCCGAATCGAGTTGATGAGCGGATTTGTGCAGGGAGAAATCGGCGTTGTCGTCGTGCCTCAGGCCAGCGGCGTCCAGAGTTTGGTCAATGTCCGGTGAGACATCGGGGACTTCCGGTTTCTCGTCGTCGGAATGATTCATGTCGACCCTGCGCTGGTTCACTCCGCCCGAAGCTGGTCAGCTTCGATCGAAGGGCGTTACGGAATGCTACCAATGGGAGCCCATCGCCTCCCCGCCGCGTTGGTCGGCCGGAAGATGAAGATATTGATGGGCTTCGGCCAGCAAACGCGTCTGACAACAACAGCCGCTGAATCTATCTTACCCGGTCCGGACTAGAAATGAGGGTCCGGCCGGGTTGCATTTCCCAGCGAGGAGCCAACTGCAGACCAGCCGAGGGGTAGCGAAACCCGTTTCACAGACCAAAAGGATTGTCGCCAAAGTCTGGAGGGAGATTTTGCCCATCAGCTCCGGCGGGCTGCGGGGGGCTGGAGTCGGGGGCGGTCACCGGTTCGGCTACCGGAGCCGTGGTTGAGTTAGACGCTGGCTCCCGAGTAACGGTTGACTTCGCCGCATCTGCACGCATGGTGGCTCGATCCCGGCGGTACGAACCGCTGGCAATTCGATCCTCACGTCCTGGCCCGGCGTGTACCACAATGGCGGAACCCGACAAGACGTGGCGGTCCTTGACGTTGATGGCGTAGCAGCGGGTCTGGCACAGGCCGCATCCAACGCATCGATCGTCGCGTACCACCGGTGCCAGGAACCCGCTTCCTTCGATCGGTTGCCCTTGCGGGTCGACTTGGGTGCCAACGGTCGTGTATTCGATCGCGTGGTACCCAGCGGCGTTGCATTCCTGAACGCATAAATCACAGTCCTCACGTCCCGCGTAGGGCAGGCATGCGGATTGGTCGACGATGGCCAATCCCATTCGCGCCCAGCGCTTCTCCTCGATCGGCAGTGCACGGATCGCGCCGGTGGGGCATACCTGCCCACAGGCATTGCAACTGGATTCGCAACCGGCCCAATCGGGTCTCACGACGGGCGTCCACAGCCCTTCCCAGCCTTGATCCCATCCCTGCAACTGCAGCACGTGGTTGGGGCAAACCTTGAAGCACTCGCCGCACCGAATGCATTTGTCCAAGAACTCGTCCTCCGGGACGCTACCAGGCGGGCGAATCGGCGGTTCGGACGAACCCGGATCGCCGCCCAACAACCGCGCGGCACCCCAGCCCCCTGCCACGGCCGCGGCGGAGCCGGCCGCCCAGGAAACGAAGCCGCGTCGGCCAATGACGGTTTCCCCAGTGGGAGGATCGTCGGCCAGTTTCAGTTCCACCACGTTGTTCCGTTCGACGAACTTGATCGCGTGCGTTGGGCAGACACCGGCGCATGTCTGGCACAAAGTGCAATCGGACGTCCGTGTCGTAAAATCGGGTTTGATCGCGTCGAACGGGCAGATTTCCACGCACTTATTGCAATGGATGCACGACGATTCGACCTTGCGTTCGGTCAAGCGAAACGCATTGAAAACAGAGAATACCGCGCCGCTTGGGCACACATACTTGCACCAGAACCTCGGTCGGAGGAATCCCAGGCCGAGGACCAGGCCGAACAAGGCGATCGATAACCAATGCCCAGCATGCATGGGAGGGATCTGATGCCACCCCAAGGCCCAGCCGATTTGTAGCGGTTCCAGGAGCAGCAAGGCGGCGCGAGTCACCACGGGAATGGCTGCCACGAATCCGGAAATCAACACTCCTGCCCACGCAGCTATCAGGACGGCGGCCAGGATGTAGTACTTCAGATGCACCCACCACCCTTCACCGCTGACCCGAAATCGCGTCACCCGACGGCCGATAGCCCAGTCGAACAGGTCGATCGTGGTCCCCAACGGGCACAGGTAGCCGCAGAACCCGCGCGGGATCACCAAGCACACAGCCAGGATGGCTGCGGCCGATGCCAACGACCAGACCCAACTGCGAGACGCGATGGCGGTGGAGAGAGCAACCAGCGGGTCGATGGCCAAGAAAAACTCAGCCGGCAGCCGCTCGCGGCGGTGCAGATGGTCGGCATAGTGCGAGGGCCAGGCTGTGGGATCGACGCGGCTGAGGTACCAGTCGGTGGCCGTTGGGTCGACGACAGCCGCGAGGAACACATCATCCAATCCCCCGTCAAGTGCCAGCCGCAGTTGATTCACCTGACGGTCCACCAGCCGCGCGGCGCGAACCAACGCTACCTGGGTTGTTCCGCTGCTCGGCCGCACGACGTACAGCGGGTCTTCGCCGGTCCAGCCGTCCTTTTGCGACGATTCACCCTCAGTCCGCTTGAGAAACAACAAGTGTCCCGTTGAAGCATCGATGCCGGAGAATTTCCAACCCGAGATCGATTGGTGCCGCGGATCGACGGGGCGCGCCGAGTAGGGCCAGCAAACGTAAAACCACAACCATAGGAAGGTGATCAGGCACGTGGCTTGGGTTACCCGCCGCCAGGGGGCTGCCAGCCAGGTGATCCCCAGCCGTCGCAGGGCCCGCCGCACCGCGCCGCGCTGTTTGGTTCGAGGATTTGAAAACCAGGTAGCCGGAAAAACCGCGTGGGCTAGCCGCAACGCAGCATGCTGGCCATCACCGGGGTGTTTCCTTCTCCGCAGCACAGGCAGGAAAATGTCCAGCCTCAGCCGGGCCCGCGTGCGGTCGCCGCGGAGCCGTGCCCAGATCAGGCTCATCAGCAACAACCCGGCAGCCAGAACCGTGGCCACAGGGAAAACGTATTCCCATCCCGGAGGTACCTGCATGTCTACCTGTTCCTGTTTTGCAGCAGGGGATATGCGAAGATGATGCAAGAAGTGCCGGCATTCCGGAGTTCGGCGCGACGGTTCCGTTCACCAGTTCGCATGGCTGTTCCTGATCCCTAATGGCGGAGGGGTGCAGTGGCCTATGCCTCATGCTGGGGCGTGGACACTCAACGGGCTCCTTGGGCCAATGCCTGAGCCGCGGCGTTAACGATTGCTTTGCTAGTGATTGTTGCCCCGGAAAAACCATCGATGCCCTGGACCGATTGCCGCCGTCGAATCTGGTCGGTGGTATCTTCGATGGCGGAGTAGAATTGTTTTTCTCGGTGTCTGGTGACTTCCACCCGCGTTAGTTTACCGCCACGGACTTCCAGTTCCACGTGCACTGGTCCGTTGTATCCAGTGCTGGATGCAGAGTAAACGCCGTCGGCCACGCGGTCGACCTTAGCTTTCTCGGCCAACCGAATCGCTGCGATGCTCTCCGCCGCGCGCTGCACCGTTCGCTGTCGATATTCTTCGTTGCGAAACTTATCGGATCGGATGACTTTCTCATACTCCCGTATTGCTTCATCCTGCCTGCCGAGGGAATGCAACAAATCGGCCGCCAACAGGCGCGCATCATTCTCAGCCTGCGTTCCCTGGAACGCTTGGGCCAACCGCAGCGCGCGGTCCGTCTGGCCCAGCTCGCCCAGCAGTTTGATCGCTACGAGCGGTAGGGCTGGCTCCTGTAGCATTTTTTCTGCCATGGTGCGGTTTCCGAGCCGATAGTAGCATTCGGCCAGTTTGATTCCCATGGGTTGGCGACCGGTGACTCCCGCTCGCTCCAACCAATATGCGGCCCGCGGGTAGTCGCGCAGCAACTCAAAGTACATCCGACCCAAGGTCTCCCAATCGCGTTTGAGCAAAGCGGGTTCTTGTTGGTGCATGTCGGCGATGTGGTGCACCAGCTTGATTCCGCTCTGCCAACGGTCGGGATTGGGGTGGATGATGTCCCAAATGTATTGGCCCACGTTGCGTTGATTGTTCCATGCACCCTGCGGTTTCAACGGCCAAGACAAATCGAGCGTTTGGGGATAGTCGAGCGGTACCTCATTCCACCAGCTCGGTAGTTCCTGCCCAGCCCGCTGGATGATCTGGCGGACCTCGGCGATCGACCGCTGGGGCACGGTTGAAGAACCCGGGTCCGGGTCGGGCAGCGGTGTCAAGACATGCCGCTTGCCCTGCAGCGTTACCGCGTGGACTTCATCAAAACGATAGGTCTTGCGGATGGCTTTGCCAGCAATAGTGGCTTCGAAGTCAAACTCCTTGGCCTCTTTGCGAATCGCAGTAACCTTGCCGTCCAATTGCACGCCGCTGAGCAACTCCAAACGATCCGCCGCCGTGCCGACCGACGCGACGATCAGCCAGCACATCACCAGAACGCCCCCCTGCCGCGCCGCATGATGTCCGCATCGAAAAACTGCGTTACCAAAATTTGTAAGGGCCATCATCGACTCCTAACGGTCATTGCGATTGCCGACAGTTCCAGAATCTGGGTACCGAGGGGGCGAAGCCAGATAGACGCATTGGTGCCGCCATCCGGTCCGGCCGCCCAGTCCCACATTATAGATGACCAGTCAGGGGGTGTGAGCCAGATGCGATTGCCCGATCTCATGCAATTGCCGGACCTGCATTCGGCGGATGCAGGGCACGTGGGTCCCTTTCGCCGAAAGGGGCTCCGTCCAATGCCTTTGCCGAATTGCGTCTCCGCGCCTTTGCGTTGGGCTCTGCGACCGCATCGACCAACTCGCTCGCTTGGAATTGTCGCAGTTGACTGCAATCCCACCATCTCCCTTAACCACAGTATCCCATCTCCCCCGTGAGTGATCCGAGGTGACGCTTCGGCGATTGCAATCCTCTTTACGGGGGAGGTCGGCGCGGGAGATCGCGCGTGTAATCACCCTTTCCCCTTCGCGCCTCCTTCGCCCGCAGCCGGGAGGGGGCCCATGCGAATTGGGACTGTGGAAACGTCAGCCAACCATGACTGCCCGATCTCATGCAATTGCCGGACCTGCATCCGGCGGATGCAGGGCACGTGAGTCCCTTTCGCCGAAAGGGACTCCGTCAGCCGGAAGAGGGCTGTTTCGCCAGAGACGGCTCGAAATGCGGTGGCCAGAAACGAAGGCCCCCTCCCGCCCGAGGTTGAAGGGCAAATTGCATGTCGGAACATGGGAATCGATTGATTATCGATCGCGTGCGACCTCCCCCGCCGTGCAACGTATTTGCCAAGCAGCGTTTCGACAGTCCGGCGAGGGAGGTGGAAAGACGATGCAATGGCCAACTAAGAGAGTCAGGCTACGCAGCAAGCCCATGGACAAGTGATTGCATCGATTTAATCTGGAGATCCCCAAAAGTCGATTGTTTATTGGTAAACTGGTCGCAGTCTTTGCTATGGTGTAGGGTGGCGACCCCGATGCGGGCGCTGGCACCCTCCCCTGCATGCCGCGGAACGATTCCTCCCCAAGAGATCATTCATGACCACACCCACGGGGCTCGATCCTGGCGCGATTGCCATCGGTCTGGCTGGCGGGTTGGCTCTGTTTCTGTTCGGCATGGAGCAGATGACCGAAGCGCTGCGGGCGGCCGCCGGCGGTCGGCTCAAGGCAATGCTCCAGCGGATGACGGCCAACCGTTTGATGGGGCTGGTCGCCGGAGCGCTGGCTACGGCGCTGATTCAGTCATCCAGCGTTACAACGGTGCTGGTGGTAGGATTCGTGTCCGCGGGGCTGATGAACTTGCGGCAATCGATCGGCGTGATTCTGGGTGCCAACATCGGCACCACGATTACGGCGCAGATCATTGCTTTCAAGATTTATCACTATGGTCTGGCTATTCTGGCCGTCGGTTTTCTGATGCAGTTGGTGGCACGGCGAGAAACGGTGCGCAATTGGGGAGGCGCTCTGCTGGGGTTGGGGTTGGTCTTCTACGGCATGCAGTTGATGAGCGACGCCGTCGATCCGCTGCGGCAGTGGCCGCCGTTTCTGGAATGGATGCGGCGATTGGAGTATCCCGGATGGGGCATCCTGGTGGGTGCGGTGGTGACCGCCATCGTGCAAAGTTCGTCGGCGATGACCGGCATGGTGATCGTGTTGGCCAGCCAGGGGCTTATTTCCCTGGAAACCGGCATCGGTTTGGTGTTTGGCGCCAACATCGGGACCTGTGTTACCGCATTGTTGTCGGCCGCCGGACGGCCGCGGGAAGCCGTCCAGGCGGCTTGGGTGCACGTCCTGTTCAACGTGGGCGGCGCCATGTTGTGGGTGTTTTTCATCCCCCAGTTCGCCGATGCAATGCGGGGGTTGACGCACTGGTTGGACCCGGTTGCTGGCGCGGACCCTGGATGGTTGGTCGCCCGGCAGATCGCCAATGCCCATACCTGTTTCAATGTGATCAACGCCTTGCTGTTCATCGGATTCACCGGCCCTCTGGCCCGATTGGTGCAATGGTTGGTGCCCCAGCGGCAGCCGGCGATCGGCGCGCCGATGTACCTGGATGACATGTACCTGAACGACCCCGAAGTCGCGCTGGATCAGGTACGGCGGGAGTTGGTGCGGTTGGCTGGCAACGTTGGGCACATGCTCGACCGGGCGTTGGTCGTTGTCATTCAAGGGGACTCGCGGGACATCGAAGAGCTGTCGCGAGTCGACGACGACATCGATCAATTGCATGCGGCGATTATCGAGTATCTGGGGCGTCTGTCGCGCACGAAATTGAGCAAGTCGCAATCGAATCGGCTATACGCCTTCATCGCGATTGCCAATTACTTGGAGAATTGCGGCGATGTCATCGATGAGAATCTGCTCGATATCGCTCGCAAGCGATTGCGGCGGAGAGTCCGAGTCAGTCCCTCGACGCAGGCCGTGTTGCGGCCCTTGCACCGCCGAGTCCGCGAGGCGTTTACGCAGGTCCAACGCGGTTTGGCGGACGCCGATCTGGCAGCCAGCCGCTCCGCTGCCGACAGCAAATCGGAGGTCTATCGCCTGGCCGACCAGGCCGCTTCGCACCTGGCGCAGCGGTTGGTGGCCGATGAGCCGAATCGTTTGGACGCATTCCGCACCGAGTCGGATATCATCGAGCACATGAAGCGCATCAATACGCTGACCCGCCGCATCGCTCGATTGCTGATCGAGATCGACCAGCCCACCGATCATGCTTCATCGCCGTAATTTTCGCGGGGCCGATCCAAACGCCGTTCTCACCGTGGCGTGCTGCCGCCCCAAGCGACCGATGGCGAAGTCCTCCGAGGTGGCGGGCCTGATCAACTCGGATCGAGGGTGATCAACAGGTCTCCAGTCTCGACTTGGGTCCCTGTGTGGACGTGGATTTGTTGGACTTTGCCATCGGTTTCTGCCGCCACGATGGTTTGCATCTTCATCGCTTCGAGCAGCAGCAGTTTCTGCCCTTTGGTGACGCGGTCGCCCACTTTGACGGCGATGTTCACCACCATCCCGGGCATGGTGGCGGCCACGTGTCCGGGGTTGTTCGGATCGGCTTTGGCTCGCGGGGGTGTCTCCGGCTCCAGCGAGGCATCGACCACGGTGACTTCGCGGGGTTGACCGTTCAATTCGAAGAAAACGGTGCGCGTTCCTTCCTCGTGAGGCTCGCCGACGGCCAGGTAGCGGATGATCAGCGTCTTGCCGGGTTCGATTTCGACTTCGATTTCCTCACCGGGCTCGATACCGTGCAGGAACGCCGGCGTGGGCAGCACGCTGGTATCCGAGTACTTTTCGCGGTGTTCGGCGAACTGTTCGAAAACCTGGGGGTACAGCAAGTAGGACAGCACATCGCGGCGCGAGGGTTCTTCGCTGAGCAGTGGTCGCAGCCGCTCGCGCGTAGCTTCCAAATCGGCTGGTGGCAGCGATTCACCGGGTCGACCGGTCAACGGCTTCTCACCCCGCAGAATGCGCTGCACGACGCGCTCCGGAAATCCGCCGGGAGCTTGTCCCATCCGGCCGCTGACCAAATCGATCACCGACTGGGGAAAGGCGATTTCACGATCCCCGTTGATAACGTCCTCGGTGGTCATATCGTTGGCGATCAGGAACAGAGCCAGGTCCCCCACCGCCTTGGACGTGGGAGTAACCTTGACGATATCCCCTAACATCTGGTTGACGTCGGCGTACATGCGGCAGATCTCCGACCATCGATCGGCCAAACCCAGGGCTCGAGCCTGCTGATACAGGTTGGTGTACTGGCCCCCCGGCATCTCGTGTTGGTACAGGTCAGCTCCGGCGGGCAGGATGGGGCTTTCAAATGCCGTGTAGAAATCGCGAGCGGCGCGCCAATAATCCGCGATCGCGTCGAGGTGCCGTGCGGGCAATCCGGTATGGCGTGGCGTGAACCGAAACGCCTCGACCACCGTGTTCATGTTGGGTTGGCTGGTTCCGCCCGACATGGGGGCTAACGCTGCGTCAGCGACATCCAATCCGACTTCGGCCGCGTGCACGATCGATGCGGCTTGGATTCCGGCCGTATCGTGGGTGTGGAAGTGAATCGGGATGCCGATTTCCTGCTTGAGAGTTTCGACGAGTTTGCGTGCAGCATAGGGCTTGCACAAACCGGCCATGTCCTTGATCGCCAGGATGTGTGCTCCCATGCGTTCCAGTTCCTTGGCCATCGATACGTAATACTTCAAGTCGTACTTGGGACGCTGAGGGTCCAGGATGTCGCCCGTGTAACAGATGGCTGCTTCGCAGATGGCCCCCGATTCGATCACCGTCTCCATGGCGACCCGCATGTTGGGCGTCCAGTTCAATGCGTCGAAAATGCGAAAGACGTCGATGCCGGCGGCTGCGGCCTCCTTGACAAACTCTTGCACAACATTGTCGGGATAATTGGTGTATCCCACGGCATTGGAAGCCCGCAGCAGCATTTGAAAGAGGATGTTGGGAATGCGCTGGCGGAGATCGGCCAGCCGTTGCCACGGGCACTCTTTCAAGAACCGCATAGAAGTATCAAACGTCGCACCTCCCCACATCTCGATCGAGAACAGTTCCGGTACCAGCCGGGCATACGCTTCGGCGATCTGCAGCATGTCGTACGTGCGGACGCGGGTCGCGAACAGGGACTGATGCGCGTCTCGAAAGGTCGTGTCGGTGATCATCAACCGCTGTTGATCCCGCAACCAACGGGAAAAACCCTCCGGCCCCAGTTCCTGCAAGCGGTTGCGAGTCCCCGGCGGCAACGGTTGGCTCTCGTCGTACGTCGGTACGGGTGCCGGTGTGCGTCGTTGGGCCGGTGGCCGGTCCTTGACGATCGGATTGCCATTGACAATGGTCTCGGCCAGGAACGCCAACAACTTGCTGGCCCGGTCGCGGGGAGGCGGAAAGTCGAACAGCTCGGGTGTGTTGTCGATAAACGTCGTGGTGCATTCGCCCGCCACGAATGTGGGGTGCATGATCAACTTCAGCAGGAAGGGAATGTTGGTCTTCACACCCCGGATGCGGAATTCTTGCAGGCAGCGTTCCATGCGCCGAATGGCGTCCTGGAAATGCCGTGCCCAGGCGGTGACCTTGACCAGCATCGAGTCGTAGAAGGGATAGACGACGGCGCCGGAAAAGGCCGAACCGGCATCCAAGCGGATGCCCATGCCGCTGGCCGATCGATAATGGGAGATGCGGCCATAGTCCGGCATAAATCGATTGCTGGGGTCTTCGGTCGTCACGCGGCATTGGATGGCGAATCCGTGGGTGGCGACCGCCGATTGGGAGGGCAGATCGATGCGCGGATCGCTCAGGGGCAGTCCTGCCGCAGCCAGGATTTGCGATTTGACGATGTCGATCCCGGTTACCTGCTCGGTGACCGTATGTTCCACCTGGATCCGCGGGTTGACTTCGATAAAGAAGAACTGATTGGTATCGGCATCCACCAGGAATTCCACGGTGCCCGCGTTCTGGTAACCCACCGCCTGGCCAATCTTCACCGCTGCATCGCAAATTGCCTGGCGGACCTGGGCATCCAGGTTGGGAGCCGGCGCGATCTCGACGACTTTCTGGTGCCGCCGCTGCACCGAGCAGTCGCGCTCAAACAGATGCAGCAGATTCCCGTGCTGATCACCCAGCAACTGGACCTCGATGTGCCGAGCGCGTTCGATGAATTTTTCGACGAAGATGTCGGGGCTGCCGAAGGCGGTCAAGGATTCGCGGCGCGCTTGCTCGAAAGCGGCATCCATTTCCTCCGGAGTGCGGACCACCCGCATTCCCCGCCCTCCTCCACCATGGGCGGCCTTCAGGATGATCGGATATCCGATGCGATCCGCCGCTTGGCGGGCATGTTCGGTGTCGGCGAGCGCTTCACCGCCACCCCCCAACACGGGCACCCCAACCGATTCGGCAATTTGCCGGGCCGATATCTTGTCTCCCAAAGCCTGCAGCGTCTCTACCTTAGGGCCGACGAAAAGAATCCCCGCGTCGGCGCAGGCCTGCGCGAATTTCGGGTTTTCCGAAAGAAAACCGTAGCCGGGATGAATGGCGTCGACGTCGTGCTTCTTGGCGATCGCCACGATGCCGTCGATATCCAAATAAGCTTGAATCGGCTCGCCGGGGCGCCCTACCTGATACGCTTCATCCGCCTTGAAGCGGTGGAGGGCGTAACGGTCTTCATGCGAATAGATGGCGACCGTGCGGATTCCCAGTTCGTGAGCGCTGCGGAAGATGCGAATGGCGATTTCGCTGCGGTTGGCAGCCATCAGTTTGCGGATTTCACGCATTGCTGGCAGGTCTCTTTCGGGCAAGATGATGGACTGAAAGTGTTCCTGGTAGCCGCCCCGATGGGCGAATCGGTCCAGAGTATAGACCGGTTGCCCGTAGAGTTCGAGGTGCGGAGCCTGACTCGCCGGCCTCCAGCCCCCGGGCCAGCGGCGCGGATCCTTCGAGCCTCGCTTGGCGAAACGGTCCGACTTTGCGTCCTGGGCGGTTGCACCCGAAGAGTTGGCACCTGCATCCGGCGACCATGTCCTGCCGGGCGCTGGTGGCACATGGACGGCCCCCGGGATTGGTCATTCGGCCGACGGTGGCTCGATCCGGGTCAACAGAGGAGCCTGTACCGAAGCGAAACGCGAGGGGCGCGTCACGATGTCCGATACGAATTCACAGCGAACCGTCCAGCGATTGCTGCGCGATCGCAGAGCCACATGTTGAACAAAGCCGGATGCATCATCCACGCCGTCGCCATCGGCGTCATCCCAGCCCGAATCGACCAGGGTCGTCGGTCGAATCCAATCCAAGTTGGCCTGAGGACCAGTCCATTGGGCCAGCGCGGCGCCGCCCTGACCGGTCTCTACGTCGATGTTGGCGTGGAGCGTACCGACCACAAAAACCGGAACCGGTTGCGATTCTACCCAACGGTTCAATGGGCCGGCGGCGTTGAAACAACCATCGTCGGGACAATGCAGGTGCAGCACGATGAATTCGCAACCGGTGATCGTGTCGTACAATCGGGCGCCGATCGGCACTTGGCCCCAATCGGCGCGCAAGGGCCGACCATCCACTTCCCGCAACTCCATCAATTCTCGGGGTTGGAACCGGTCGCTCCACGCCAGAATCAGGTTGTCCGTTTCTCCTTCGTGGGACGAGTACAAGGAGTTATCGCGACCAAAAAACTCGAAGGCCACATTCAACACGTCATCGTGGGGCACGTCGGAGACGGCCAGGATATCGAATTCCGGCATCTTGTAGTGCATCAATTCGATGGCACCGCGAGGAGGCAAGGTACCCAGGTTCCACGACAGGATGCGGATCTCTCTGCGCTGAGCCACCGTTGGCGTCGGTTGTGCATTGACATCGGCCGAACCAGATTCCACCGGGCTGCACCCGCCGTTGGTGGAAGCGAGTATCGCGATCAGAATTCCCACCCCCAACTTGGGCGCTCGCCGCATCCAGATCGCTGCGCCGCGAAGGTTCTGCCACTGCCACGCTCCAGTCAGGGACCGCGAAGGTCCACCTTGTGCCACTGGGGCGTTGTTCGCATTGGCCATCGCCATTCCTCCGGGCAGGGGCACAGTTCACCTCGCGCAACCGACAAAGACACATTGTAGCGCCCCGGCCGGAACAATGCATGGCCGTCGGCCCCTCAATGTTTGCCCGCCAATCCCTGGCGGAATGGCCGAGCAATAGTCGCCCGCCAGTCCCTGGCGGATTAGCCGAACAATGCACGGCTGCCCGCACTGCCAGGGTGGTCCCCGCCCCTCGACAGCTCGACCAGCTCTGCTCCGCCCACTCTTAGACGGCCGCCATTTCGTGCTGCGAGACCGTTTGGGTCGTAAATCGAAAGACTCTCAGATTGGGCGACCAGAAATTGGGCGGCAATCCGGCTTTCAGCTTGAGGTGCTGCCAGAACTGCTCTACCTCCGGCAACGATTTCCATACGGCCGGCAACAGCAACCCCTGGTGACGACCGTACTGCAACAGCAACCCGTCCACTCCCGGCCGGATCTTGCGCAACAGATCCGCCTCGGACGAGAATTCGATGGGCGACATGGGGCTCAGGATCGAGATTTCGATGTCCAGGTCATCTAGTTCACGCGATTGTAATGGAGGAAACCTTGGATCGTCGAAGGCCGCGTGGTAGGCGTTGATGGCCACGTCCTGGATCAGAGGCCGCGTGGGCAACACGGTTCCGATACAGCCCCGCAACCGGCCCGCCCGGTGGAGTGTGACGAACGAAGCGGCTTCCTGACGCAACGCGGACGGATACGATTTGGGATCTACCGGGAGGTAGTGCCCCGTTGTCATGCCGAAGCGAATCGACGCTTTGGCCGTTTCCAGAAGTGTTCGCTGTTCT
This sequence comes from Planctomycetota bacterium, assembly GCA_003695565.1. GTDB lineage: Bacteria > Planctomycetota > Planctomycetia > Pirellulales > Pirellulaceae > Aureliella. Next base: position 26,329 of record RFIQ01000239.1, read on the forward strand.
TCCTCTGACAGAGGAAGCAACCATTGTGCAGTTGTGTCGTTAGTAGACCACATAGCTACCGTACCCCACTACGCGAAGTTTGTCTCCGGACGTGTCACCACTGTTGCGCAGATCGACCGTCTTCACGTTCAATCCGCGGTCGGCTGCCAGTTTCAGTAGTCCACGAATGCCCATGTACCCGCAAGCGCGTTCGCCAGACAAGTACTGCCACTGGCCACTCTCGATCAAGCGCGTCGTCTCGCTGTCGATTGCTCGGGCGGTCCAATAGTCGTGGTAATGGCTCAGGTCGGAGCTAACCACGACCGCCGTGCGGTCATCTTTCCAAAGGTCTTCCAGCACCTCGGCAACATCGGTTGCGCTGGCGTTACCGATAACCAAGGGGATGATCGGTACGTCGCCCAACGTCATCTGCAGGAAGGGAAGTTGGACTTCAATGCTGTGCTCTAGGCGGTGCGCGTCATCTCGCAATTCCAACTGCGGCCAATGCAGGACCCCGTGGATGCCCTCCTGGTCGACCGGCATCACTCCCAACGGCGTTGCAAATCCCTCGCTGCGGGGTGCCGCGATCCCGTAGAATGGAACGTGGTGGCTGGGCCCCAACAGCACGACTCGCTCGATGTCTCCCGCCCGCTGCTGTAGCAATGCGTACGCGCTGGCGGCCACCGGGCCGGAGTAGATGTAGCCCGCATGCGGGACGATGATCGCTTTGGGAGTCGGCCCCACCCGATTGGCATCAGCCAGAAATCCCTCGATCATCCGCTGCAATGAGAGCGGTTGTGCGGGATAAAACGTGCCCGCTACCGCTGGTGGACGAATATTGTTCGATCCTACAGGCTTGGAGACAGTACGCATTGCCACGCCTCCTCTCAGTTGTGGCGGGACGCGATGTGCAAGGTTCGCCGCTCCCACCGTCCCAGCGATCGCTGCCGATCGCCGGCATGACGTTGAATTTATTGTACCCGATCTTGCCTTGCGAAACCCTGCGTCAGGTGGATTCGCCATCGCCACGCTGACCTGGATTCCAGTTTCACAGTGTGAGCAACCGGCGTGCCAAAAGGGCTTTGAACAGGAGTCGGTTCAGCGCGAATGTTGCCTGGCAACCCTGCCGAGCACCGATCATTTCGCTCGATGAGGATCCTCAAGGATGCGCTTGGTTCCCTAGGCCGCCGCGCCGCCTGCCCGCCAACTCGACAAGGGCAACATCACCAACGTTCCATTCGCAGTTGCCCCCGACCGACGCCATGCAACGGAGACAGGACGTCGCAGTTTGTTGGAACGGACTAAGCCAATATGGCGCGGTGGGCACCCTCGGTTCTCCGTGCGTGGGGTTGGGCGTGAAATTGCGATTTGGGTTGTGATTTTAGCCGCGAGGGACTCGCGGGCGGACTATGGATTGCGATTTGCGTTGCGACTAGTCGCGAGGAACGGGCGGGGGGACGATCGGCCTGATGGATGTCCGGATTGGGCGCGCCATTTGCATAGCGGCCATAATCTACTAGAGCATTGCACGAATTCGGTTGCGACCCGGCGGCTGCCGGCGAGAGGCCGCGAATCTGCAAATCGAAAGCAAAAACATATGTTAGGGTGGATTGGGAACGATGACGAAAGATGAAACGCGCGAATCGAAGGGCCAGTCCGAGGCTGTGACCCAAAAGGAGCAACAGCTCAACATCGTGAGCGATCCGGAATTGACGATGGATTCTCCCTTCGTGGTGCCGACCAAGTACTGGCATCGGCTCGACGATGGGCGCATCCAGTGCGACGTGTGTCCCCGGTTTTGCAAACTCCGCAACGGACAGCGGGGCTTTTGTTTTGTCCGGGCCTGCGTGGACGACCAGATCGTGCTGACCACGTACGGTCGGAGCAGCGGGTATTGCGTCGATCCGATCGAGAAAAAACCGCTCAACCACTTCTTGCCTGGGACTCCTGTTCTTTCGTTCGGAACGGCCGGATGCAATCTCGGTTGCAAGTTCTGTCAGAACTGGGATATCAGCAAATCGCGGGAGGTGGACACGCTGGCCGATTATGCGCCGCCCGAGGCCATTGCGCTGGCCGCGAAGCAACTTGGATGTCGCAGTGTCGCTTACACCTACAACGATCCGGTGATCTTCCAGGAGTACGCGATCGACGTCGCCAAGGCTTGCCACGAGAAGGGCATTTTGTCGGTAGCGGTTACGGCGGGCGAACATTGCCCAGAAGCGCGGGCGGAGTTCTACAGCCACATGGATGCGGCCAATGTCGACTTGAAGGCATTCACCGAGGATTTCTACCGAAGGATCTGCTTGGGGCATTTGAAACCCGTGCTGGACACTCTGAAGTACCTCAAGCAAGAGACGGATGTGTGGTTCGAAATCACCAATCTGATGATTCCAGGCGAGAACGATTCGCCGGAAGAGACCGACGCGATGACCCGGTGGATTGTGCAGGAGTTGGGGCCCGATGTACCCCTGCACTTCACGGCGTTTCACCCGGATTACCGTATGCTCGATAAGCCGCGGACGCCGCCAGAAACGCTGCGACGAGCCCGCAAGATCGCCATGGACAATGGGTTGCGCTATGTCTACACCGGAAATATTTACGACCCGGAAGGGCAAACCACCTACTGCCATGTCTGTCGCAACGTGTTGATCGCCCGGGTCAACTACGACATCGTGCAATGGAACCTGACTCCCGAGGCGACCTGTCCCAACTGCGGGACGCGCTGTGCGGGGGTGTTCGAGCCGCAACCCGGAAACTGGGGGAGCAAGCGACTACCGGTGCGACTGGCGGAATTCTCGCGGCGGGTTAGTGGTGGTGGGCTCGATGGCTGACGGATCGGGGCATCGCGGACAGCGGCATCGAGTGGTCGGGGTTGCGGGCTGGATGCAGGCCCGAGGGAATCGAGTAGAATGGGATAGGTAAACCTTCCCATCCCGTCTGGACCTCCTACCTACCCGGTGACGACGTGCCATCGATGACCTGCCTGCGTTGGATCGCGATCGGAATTTGTTTGCTTGCGACCGGTTCGGCCAGGGTAGCCTGCGCCCAGGCCGTCGACTTTGCTCGAGATATCCGCCCTTTGTTGTCCGATCGCTGCTTCGTGTGCCACGGTCCGGACGCCGAGCAGCGGGAGGCCGATCTGCGGTTGGATTTGGCCGATGCGGCCTATGAGTACGCGATCGTGCCCGGAAAGCCCGAGGAGAGCCCGTTCGTCCAGCGGATCTTCAGCCAGGATCCTGACGAACGGATGCCGCCGCCGTCGAGCAATCTATCGTTGTCGCCGGAAGAGAAGGATTTGTTGCGCCGGTGGGTTGCCCAGGGAGCCGTTTACGACGCGCACTGGGCCTTCGTCGCTCCGGTCCGTCGGGATATCCCCGAAGTCGATTTCTCGCCGCTGCAATCTTCCAACCCGATCGATCGATTCGTGTGGGACCGTTTGCGAAAGGAAGGGCTGCGGCCGGCGCCGGAGGCCGACAAGCGCACGTTGATTCGGCGGCTCAGCCTCGATCTGACTGGGTTGCCGCCCTCGCCGGAAGAAGTGGATGCTTTCCTCCGCGACGACCGTCCTGCCGCCTACGAGCGGTTGGTGGATCAC